>CAXUMV010000508.1:0-2577 GCA_964252065.1 uncultured Lichenihabitans sp. | reverse complement strand
CGCTTGCCGTCCTCCGCCTTCGGGGTCGCGGCCAGCGGCGGGAACAGCCCGAAATTGACGTTCATCGGCTGGAACGAGCGGGGCCCGGCATCGAGGGTCTCGATGTGGCCGCCCGTGATGTGGTTGACCAGCGCTCCCATGGCGGTCGTGGGCGGGGGAAGCGTCGGGGGGAGGCCGAGCCGTTCGGCGGCCGCCATGCGCCCGGCTAGGAGCCCGATGGCCGCGCTCTCCACATAGCCCTCGCACCCGGTGATCTGCCCGGCGAAGCGCAGGCGCGGGCAGGCCTTCAGCCGCAGCAGGGGATCGAGGAGCTTCGGCGAATTGAGGAAGGTGTTGCGATGCAGCCCGCCCAGGCGCGCGAACTCGGCCTGCTGCAGCCCGGGGATCAGGCGGAACACCGCCGCCTGGGCGGCGTATTTCAGCTTCGTCTGGAAGCCGACCATGTTGTAAAGCGTGCCGAGCGCATTGTCCTGGCGGAGCTGGACGATCGCGTAGGCCTTTGTCGCCGGGTCCCGCGGGTTGGTGAGGCCGACGGGCTTCATCGGCCCGTGCCGCAGCGTCTCGCGTCCGCGCTCGGCCATCACCTCGATGGGTAGGCAGCCGTTGAAGTAGGGCGTGCCCTCGAAGGCCTTGAATCCCACCGTGTCGCCGGCCAGCAGGGCATCCACAAAGGCGTCGTACTGCCCGCGGTCGAGCGGGCAGTTGATGTAGTCCGCCCCCGTTCCGCCCGGGCCGGCCTTGTCGTAGCGCGACTGGAACCAGGCGATGCCCATGTCGATCGAGTCGCGATGCACGATCGGCGCGATGGCGTCGAAGAAGGCGAGCTCGCCCTCGCCGGTGAGCGCGCCGATGGCGCCGGCCAGGGCCGGTGAGGTTAGGGGGCCCGTCGCCACGATGACGTTGTCCCAGCCGGCCGGCGGCAGGCCATCGACCTCCCCGCGCTCGACCGCGATCAGCGGGTGATGGGCAACGACGGCGGTCACGGCGGCCGCGAAGCCCTCGCGGTCGACCGCCAGGGCGCCCCCGGCGGGCACCTGGTGCGCGTCGGCGCAGGCCATGATCAGCGAGCCGAGCCGCCGCATCTCGCGATGCATGACGCCGACGGCGTTCGTTGCAGCATCGTCGGACCGGAAGGAGTTGGAGCAGACGAGCTCGGCGAGATCCTGGCCCTTGTGGGCCTCGGTGCCGCGCTGGGGCCGCATCTCGTGCAGCACGACCGGGACGCCGGCCTGGGCGATCTGGTAAGCGGCTTCGCTGCCCGCGAGACCGCCGCCGATCACATGGATCGGCCTGAGCGCATGGTTCTGCATGACGGCCTGCTTAGCCGCCGGGTCCCGCCGCTGCAATCCGAACGGGGTATTCAACAAAAAAGCCTGCCGGCGTCGGGACGCGGCAGGCTTCAGGTGGGGACGTGGACGTCGCGTCGTTGGCGACCGTGATTGGTCTCAACGGGCGTTGTGGTGGACGGCGGCCTGCCGGACCACGTCGACGATATCGCCGCGGCCGATGCCAAGATCGCTCAGTTCGCGGTCGGACAGGCGGGACAGTTCGCGAACGGACTCTCGAAACCGGCGCCAGGTGTTGAACTTCGAGGTGAGATTGCGGATCATGACGGTCTTCCTTGTGATCAGGCTATCGGTGGGTTCGTTAGCCGCCGGTTGCTCTGATACATCGGAATATACGGGTTCGTTTGCGGCGCACCACTGGGCGCCGGCTTGAACCACCCATGCGCCGGCCGCATGGCGAGGTGAGCCTTTTACAAAATCTTCACCAGTTCGTCTTACGTGCGGATCGAAACGCGTTTCGAGCACGTCCTATGCTGTTGCAGTTTTGCATAGCTGCCCGCCGCTACGCGCTTCGCTTTCCTAAGCGCACCGCCTTGATGCTGCAGCGCAGCATCGCCTCGTGCTACTCCGCGGCCGCCGGTGCACGCGTCGGACGCCGCTTCAGCACCTCGCGCAGGAAGCGGCCCGTATGGCTCGCCTTGTTGCGCGCGACGTCCTCCGGCGTGCCGGATGCCACGATCTCGCCGCCGCCGTTGCCGCCCTCGGGCCCGATGTCGACGACGTGGTCGGCCGTCTTGATCACCTCGAGATTGTGCTCGATCACCACCACGGTGTTGCCCTGCTCGACCAACTCCTGGAGGAGGTCGAGGAGCTTGGCGACGTCGTGGAAATGCAGTCCCGTCGTCGGCTCGTCCAGGATGTAGAGGGTGCGCCCGGTGGAGCGCCGCGACAGCTCCTTGGACAGCTTCACCCGCTGCGCTTCGCCGCCCGACAGCGTGTTGGCCTGCTGGCCGACCTTGATGTAGCCGAGACCGACGCGGGCCAGCGTCTGCATCTTGTCGCGGATAATCGGCACCGGCTTGAAGAGGGTCGCGGCCTCCTCGACCGTCATGTCCAGCACGTCAGCGATCGAGCGCTCGCGGTATTTGACCTCCAGCGTCTCGCGCCCGTAGCGCTTGCCCTTGCAGACGTCGCAGGTGACGTAGACGTCCGGCAGAAAGTGCATCTCGATCTTCAGCACGCCGTCGCCCTGGCACGCCTCGCAGCGCCCGCCCTTCACGTTGAAGGAGAA
>CAXUMV010000507.1:0-2577 GCA_964252065.1 uncultured Lichenihabitans sp. | reverse complement strand
CAACCCGCGCCCACAGCCGCCGGAGGGCGCGGAGCTTGGCGATGCCGAGGATCACGTCGGCGTCGCACGCCAGGGTGAAGCTCAGGGCGTCCCGCGCGTCCTCGAGGTCCTGCCCTGCGGCTTCGAGCGCACGCAGATAGGCGACGCCGGAGGCGAGCACCGCGGCCAGCTCCTGGGCCTGCGAGGCGCCCGCCTCGTGGTGGGGCCGTCCGTCGGCGCGCAGCACGGGCGAGCGCAGGCCGACGGCCCGCACGCCCTCGACCGCCCGGGCCAAGGCGGGGGCCAGCACCAGCCAGGGGTCCGGCGCGAAGCCGGCCCGTGCCATGACGCCCAAGGGATCGAGGCCGAAGTCGATGGTGGCGGCCGGCGCTTCCCGCGCGGCCAGGGCCGCCACGGCCGCCCAGGCGGGCGGCGGCACGAGGCCGTCGACTTCGAGGCGCAGCGCGATGGCGTCCAGCCGGATGCCGGCGAGGATGGCGGCCATGTCGTCCGCCGTCGGGGCCGGCAGGCCGAAGCCGCGCGCGGCGGGCGAGCCGGCCAGGACCAGCGCGAGGCCGCCCGCTCCCCCCTCCAGGTCCTCCAGCGCGAGGTCGTTAGCCGCAACGGGGTCGGGATGGTCCACCCGCTGGACGACACGGCAGCCGTCCCGTCCCCGCTGCAGCGGCAGGCCGTCGCCGGCCGGGTAGAGCGGCCCGACCGGCAGGCCGTCCTCGCTGCGCGCCACCAGCGCCTCGGCCGGATCGCGGCCCCTCAGGACCTGCCGGACGGCGGCGAGCCAGGCGGCGTGGTCCTCCGATGCGGGAAACTCCGGCAGCCCGCTGGTCATGGCCGGTCCCGGGCTCCCCTCAGGCGAAGTCGATGATGACGTCGTCGACGCCGAGGCTGTCGCCCGGCGCCGCGTGGATCTTGGCCACCACGGCGTCGCGCTCGGCCCGCAGCATGTTCTCCATCTTCATGGCCTCGACCACCGCCAGCGGTTCGCCGGCCTTGACGGCCTGCCCGACCTCGACCAGGAGCTCGCGCAGCAGGCCCGGCATCGGGCAGAGCAGATGCTTGCCCGCATCGGTGTCGAGTTTGGGGCGCATGAGGCGCACGAGGTCGGCTTCGCGCTCGGTGTAGACCCGCGCCTCGGCAAAGGTCCCCTTGTGGAACAGCAGCACCCCGTTCGGGACGGCCGTGACCTGAAGCGTCGCGGGCTCGGCGTCGATGCTGCCATGCCAGACCACCTGGCCCGGGCGCCAGGGCGAAGCCACGGTCACGGACCGGCCGTCCGCGAACAGGAGGGTCGCGGGCACCGAGCCGGTGTCGATCTCGAACCGGAAGGTGACCGCGCCGACCGTGACCACGCGCCGGCGCTCGAATACGGCCGGGCGGGGCACGCGCATCTGGCCCGAGATGCGGCGCTTGCGATCGTTGAGCATCGCATCGATCCATCCGGCGACGGCGGCCATGCGCCGTGCCGTCTCGCCCGTGGGCGGGGGATTGACGAAGCCCGGCCCGAACTCCTCGGCGATGAAGCCGGTCGACAGCCGTCCCGCCTGCCAGCGCGGATGGGCCATGAGGGCCGACAGGAACGGGATGTTGTGCCGGATG
The DNA here is from genome assembly GCA_964252065.1 of uncultured Lichenihabitans sp. Classification (GTDB taxonomy): domain Bacteria; phylum Pseudomonadota; class Alphaproteobacteria; order Rhizobiales; family Beijerinckiaceae; genus Lichenihabitans. The sequence goes on along the minus strand of CAXUMV010000507.1, from coordinate 984 downwards.
CCGCCGATCGCAAAGGCATCGAGCGCCTCGGCCTGGGCCGCGATCGCCCCCTCACGGGTCGGGGCGTGGGTCACGAGCTTGGCGATCATCGGATCGTAATGGATCGGGATGTCGCGCCCCTCGGTCACGCCGCTGTCGACCCGCACCGTGACGCCATCCGCGGTCCTCTCGTCGGGCGGCCGGTAGGTCACCAGCCGTCCCGTCGAGGGCAGGAAGCCGCGGGTCGGGTCCTCGGCATAGACCCGGCTCTCGACCGCCCAGCCGGTCAGCCGCACGTCCTCCTGGCGGAGCGGCAGCGGCGCGCCGGCCGCGATCCGGATCATCTGCTCGACGAGGTCGAGACCGGTGACGAGCTCGGTCACCGGATGCTCGACCTGCAGCCGCGTGTTCATCTCGAGGAAGAAGAAGCTGCGGTCCTGCCCCGCGACGAACTCCACGGTCCCGGCCGAGTCGTAGCCGACGGCCCGGGCCAGCGCGACGGCCTGCTCGCCCATGCTGCGGCGCGTGGCCTCGTCGAGCAGGGGCGAGGGGGCCTCCTCGATCACCTTCTGGTTGCGGCGCTGGATCGAGCACTCGCGTTCGCCGAGGGCGATCACGTTGCCGTGCTTGTCCCCCAGCACCTGGATCTCGATGTGGCGCGGGTTCTCGATGAACTTCTCGATGAAGATGCGGTCGTCGCCGAAGGAGGCGGCGGCCTCCGAGCGGGCGCGGTGGAAGCCTTCGCCGACCTCCCCCGCTGCGCGGGCGATCCGCATGCCCTTGCCCCCGCCCCCCGCCGAGGCCTTGATCATCACCGGATAGCCGATGGCGGCCGCGATGCGTCCCGCATGGGCCGCGTCGCGGATCACATCGAGGTGGCCCGGCACGGTGGAGACGCCCGCCTCGCGCGCGAAGCGCTTGGACTCGATCTTGTCGCCCATGGCGGCGATCGCATGCGGGTTGGGGCCGATGAACACGACCCCGGCCGCGGCGCTGTCGTTGCGG
>CAXUMV010000506.1:0-2586 GCA_964252065.1 uncultured Lichenihabitans sp. | reverse complement strand
ACTGCCGGGAGGCAAGCGGGTACCACCCCAGGAGATCCTTCGACTCCCGCTCGCAGACTCGCTCCCGCTAGAGGATGACAGACAAGGGAGGATGACCGGTGATGCTGGGTCAATGCAGGGAAATGGTATCACACCTGGGTAGGGCAAGGCATTCAAAAATTAGGCGTTGTGCTTTATAGACGACTGGTCTAATATTAAATCTCACCAGCTGAAACACATCCACAGGAGAACAAAATGAAAATACTGATGGTTCTAACTTCACACGACAAACTCGGCGACACGGGCCGCAAGACGGGCTTTTGGTTCGAGGAACTCGCTGCTCCCTACTACACGTTCAAAGACGCTGGCGCGGAAGTCGTGCTGGCTTCACCCAAGGGCGGGCAGCCCCCGCTCGATCCGGCAAGCACCGCGCCGGAGTTCCTGACTGACTTCACCAGCCGGTTTGAGGCCGACGCCGCGGCGAACGCACAACTCGCCGCTTCGGTGCGCCTGGATACCGTCTCGCCGGCGGATTTCGACACGGTCTACTACTCCGGCGGTCACGGTCCGATGTGGGATCTCGCCGAGGACGCAAACTCGATCCGGTTGATCGAGTCCTTCCTCGCGGCCGGCAAGCCCGTCGCGCTGGTCTGCCACGCGCCGGCCGCCCTGCGCCACGTCAAGACCCTGGAGGGTAAGCCGCTGGTCGCGGGCAAGAAAGTCACGGGCTTCGCCAACTCCGAGGAAGAATCGGTCGAGTTGACCGCGGTCGTGCCGTTCCTGCTGGAGGACATGTTGACGCAAGAGGGCGGCAAATTCTCGAAGGTCGGCGACATGCAGCCCTACGTCGTCAGCGATGGCCTGCTCATCACGGGACAGAACCCGGCGTCCTCCGGCCCGGCCGCGGCCTTCCTCCTGGAGCAACTCGCTGTCGGGATGAAGGTCTGATCTTCTGCTCGGCGATGTGGAGTCGGGAGCGTGTGGCCGAACCGGCTGAACGAGAGACCCACGGCCGGATGGCACCACCTGTCCCGGCAGAACACGCCATCGCGCCGATGGCTCTCTGAGGCGCGATGGAATGTTCTGAAACTCCGTCGTCATCTTCTCGCCCCCCCGCGATGATCGAGAACCCGCATGGAATCAACCGTCGCCTGACCGACGAAGCTTGGTCTCGCTCGCTCCAACGACGAACACGCGGCTGCGGTGCGTAGCTTTTATCCTCCTTGGCCACGAAAGAACTGCAAGCCATCGTCCGCGCTGGTAAGCGTGCCTGCGATCACGGCCGCCCGGCCGCATTGATCACGGTCTTCAAGACTCCGGGCAGCACCTACCGACGGCCTGGCGCGCGGCTGCTTGTGCTGGCCGCGACTGATGAGCCGGCAAATCCCATCGGCGCGGCTGGTCTTGGCTTGATCGGTGGCGGTTGCCTGGAAGACGACGCCCGTGAGAGCGCGCCCGAAACCATTAGAACCGGGCGAGCAGTGAGCGTCTGCTACGACACCGCCGCCGAAGCGGACATCCTCTTGGGATCCGGCCTCGGTTGCCGAGGGGTTGTTCATGTGCTCATCCAGCCGTTGACGCCAACCGCGTCAGCGGGTCTGCTCGGCTACTTGGCTCGTGCTCTGCGCGAACGGCATGCCGGGGCGGGCATCACGGTCTGCGCGGTGGATGAGTCCGCGTCGGTCGAACTGGGTCAATTCTTGTGGCTCGATGAAGCCGGCAATCTCGCTGGAACACTGACTGACCCGGCTCTCATTACGGCGGTCTCCAACGATGCCCGGGCCGTCCTAGAGCATGGCCGCTCCGTCCTCCACACCTACCATGATCTCGAAGGCAGACGCGTCGAAATTTTCATCGACGCCGTGTACCCGCCGCGCTCGCTGCTGATTTGTGGAGCAGGCGAGGACGCCATGCCACTTGGCAAGTGTTCGTCTCGTCTGACAGTTCCTGCATCAAACAATTCTGCTTGGAATAAAATCCTTCGACGGCATGACACACTTTGCCGCCAAGCGCCTCGTCTATTATCCGATTATGAACCTTGCCTCTGCCATCGCTGGCCCGCCCGCAACGCAGATCGTCACTCTGACCATCAACGGCGCCGCACGCCGGTTGGAGGTCTCCTCTTGGACCACGCTGCTCGACCTCTTGCGCGAACGTCTCGACCTGACGGGTACCAAAAAAGGCTGCGACCACGGGCAATGCGGGGCATGCACGGTCTTGCTCGACGGCAAGCGCGTCAATTCCTGTCTGGTGCTTGTCGTCGCCAAGGATGGTTCGGAAGTCACCACCATCGAGGGCTTGGCTGATCCCGGCTCCGAACTCCACCCGATGCAGCAGGCGTTCGTGGATTGCGACGCCTTCCAGTGCGGCTACTGCACGCCGGGCCAGATTTGCTCGGCCGTCGGCATGATCCGCGAGGGCCACGTCGAGACCGCCGACGACATTCGCGAACTCATGAGCGGCAATCTCTGTCGTTGCGGAGCCTACCCCAACATCGTTGCCGCCATCGAAAAAGCGATGGAAGCCACCCGCGCCAAGCTCTCCGCCTGATCCGCTTCATCCCTCCCATCCCGCTTTCTATGATCAATTTTGCGTACACCCGAGCCA
>CAXUMV010000505.1:0-2604 GCA_964252065.1 uncultured Lichenihabitans sp. | reverse complement strand
TCGCGCATCCATGCCGACGACCTTGAACAGATCGACGCGGGCGTGGTGATCTACGACGCCCTTTACCGCTGGTGCCGGGACGCCACCAGCGAGACCCACAATTTGCCGACCAACAAGCCCGAGCGCGGCCGATGACGGACGCTAGGCTCGATCGCGCCGAAGCGCAGCCCGCCTTTGGGCTGCCGCCGCTCCCCACGTTGGGCGAGGCCACGCGGGTATGGTTGAGGATCGGCTGCCTGTCCTTCGGGGGGCCCGCCGGCCAGATCGCGCTGCTGCACCGGGAGGTGGTCGAGGAACGCAATTGGGTCAGCGACAGGCGCTTCCTGCACGCGCTGAACTTCTGCCACCTGCTGCCCGGGCCGGAGGCGCAGCAACTCGCCATCTACCTGGGCTGGCTCATGCACGGCCCTCTCGGCGGCTTCGTCGCCGGGCTGCTCTTCGTCATCCCCGGCGCGATCGTCCTGCTCGCCCTGTCCCTGACCTACGCCGCCTTCGGCACGGTCCCGGTCATAGCCGCCCTCTTCTACGGCCTGAAGTGCGCCGTGCTGCTGCTCGTCGTCGAGGCCGTCCTGCGTATCGGCCGGCGTGCCCTCAAGGGGCGGGCCGCCTGGACGCTCGCCGGGGCCTCGTTCCTGGCGCTGTTCTTCTTCGCCGTGCCGTTCCCGGCCGTGGTGGTGGCCGCGGGCCTGATCGGGCTTGCCGCGCCGGGTCACTTCGCCATCGACGCGCATGGGAAGGCCAAGGACGGACCTCAGGCCCTCCTCGATGCGGTGCTCGCGGCGGATCCGGGCCGCGCGGAGCGGTTCGCACGGGGAGCGCGGCTCGCCGGCGCGCTGGCCGCCGTGCTCTGGCTAGTGCCCGTCGCCCTGCTGCTGCCGTCCAGCGGCGTCTACGCGGACATCGCCTGGTTCTTCTCGAAGATGGCGGTCGTCACCTTCGGCGGCGCCTATGCGGTCCTGTCCTACACCGCCCAGGAAGCCGTCCAGGGCTACCACTGGCTGAGCGCGCCGGAGATGCTGACCGGGCTTGGCTTGGCGGAGACGACGCCGGGCCCCCTGATCCTGGTGATGCAGTTCGTCGGCTTCCTCGCCGGCTATCGGGCGCCGGGGCCCCTGTCGGGCATCGCCGGCGGGATCGCCGCGTCGGCGCTGACGCTGTGGGTGACTTTCCTTCCCTGCTTCACCTTCGTCTTCCTGGGCGCCCCGCTGGTCGAGCGCTTGCAGGGCAACCGCAAGCTGTCCGGCGCCCTCTCGGCGGTGACCGCCGCCGTGGTCGGCGTGGTGGCCAACCTCGCCGTGTGGTTCGCGCTCCACGCCCTGTTCCGCCAGACCGCGCCGGTACGCACGCTCGGGATGTCCTTCGACGCGCCCGTGCCCGGCAGCCTCGATCCCCGGGCCCTGGGGCTCGCGATCGTCGCGGGCGTCGCGCTGTTCCGCCTCAAGCTCGGTGTCATGAAGACGCTCGCGATCTGCTCGGCCGCGAGCATCGCGCTCTACTTCGCCTTGGGCGTGATCGCGTAGAGCGCCACTCGGCCACTACCTGCCGGACTTCGTTGGGGCGCCCGGCGCCTGCTATGCAGGAACATGGCAACGCACGAATCCAAGACGGTCATCTATGCGGCATTGGCCGGCAACCTGGCCATCGCGGTCTGCAAGGGCGGCGCGGCTTGGTTCACGGGAAGCTCGGCGATGCTGAGCGAGGCCGTCCACTCGCTCGTCGACACGGGCAACCAGGGCCTGCTGCTGCACGGCATGCGACAAGCCGCCAAGCCTGCGACGCCGGAGCATCCGTTCGGGCACGGCCTGAAGCTGTACTTCTGGACCTTCATCGTCGCGATCCTGATCTTCGGACTGGGCGCCGGCGTGGCCATCGTCGAAGGCGTCGACAAGATCCTTAACCCGCACGAACTGGCCGACCCCTGGGTCAATTATGCCGTCCTGGCGGCTAGCTTCGTCTTCGAGGGCATTACGTGGATCGTGGCCCTGCGCGCCTTCCGCGCCAGCAAGGGCCCCCGGAGCTGGCTCGACGCCATCCGGTCGAGCAAGGACCCCACCGTCTTCACGGTGCTGTTCGAGGACACGGCGGCGATGCTCGGGTTGATCGTCGCGGCCGCCGGGATCGCCGCCGGCCAGATCCTCGACCTGCCCGTCATGGACGGCGTCGCATCCGTGGTCATCGGCCTACTGCTGGCCATCACGGCAAGCCTGCTTGTTCGCGAGAGCCAGAGCCTCCTGACGGGCGAAGGCGTGCAGCCGGAGGTCCGGGCCAGCATACGGGCGCTCGCCCTGGCCGAGCCAGGCATCACCCGGCTGAACGAGCTGCTGACCATGCACTTCGGCCCGAAGGACGTCTTGGTAGTCTTGAGCCTCGACTTCGACGATGCACAACGCGCCTCGACGGTGGAGGCGACGGTGAGCCGCCTCGAACGTCGCATCAAGGCCGCCCATCCGGAGGTCCGGCGCGCCTTCATCGAGGCGCAGAGCTTCGAGGCGAGCAGGCGGGACTTGGCGGAGCAGGCGCCGTCCTCGCCTTGACCTTTCCGGGGAGCGGGGCCGATCGAAAACGCACCAGATTGACAGGCCTACCGCTGTCCGTTCGCGCGGC
>CAXUMV010000504.1:1372-2621 GCA_964252065.1 uncultured Lichenihabitans sp. | reverse complement strand
GGCGTCCGACAAGTTCCCGAGCCCCTTCCCGAACGAGCAGGCCGCCCGCGCCGCCAATGGCGGGGCGCTGCCGCCCGACATGTCCGTGCTGGCCAAGGCCCGCGAGGTCGAGGGCGCCCGCTACGCCTTCCTGTTCGAGCCCTTCACCCAGTACCAGGAGGGCGGGGTCGACTACATCCACGCGCTCCTCAACGGCTACCGGGAGACGCCCAAGGACTTCAAGCTGCCGGAAGGCAAGTACTACAACATCTACTTCGCCGGCCACGCGATCGCCATGCCGCCCCCGCTCAGCGACGGGCAGGTCGCCTACACGGACGGATCGCCACAGACAGTGGAGCAGTACGCGCACGACATCGCGGCCTTCCTCCAGTGGACCGCGGAGCCGAAGCTCGATCAGCGCAAGGGCGCCGGCCTGACCGTCGTCGTGTTCCTGATCGTCTTCGCGGGCCTGCTCTATGCCGTGAAGCGCCGGATCTGGGCCGGCCTGCACGACACGAGCGGCACGCCGATCGACCATGTGACGCCCCCGCCCCACCGGGCGTAGGCGCCGGGCAAGCCTCGAGCGCGTATAACGGGAGCGACGGATCGGTGGGAAGCCGGAACGCGCCGCGTCCCGGCAGGATGATTGATGGCGAGACGCCCACCTACGCGGTCCGACGGGTCCCTGCGGTCCCTCGGGCCCCTGCTGCCTTTCGCGCGGGCCTATTGGGGCCGCGCGGCGCTGGCCCTGGTGGCCCTGGGCACGGCGTCGGGCGCGACCCTCGCGGTGCCGGTCGCGGTGCGGCGGATGATCGACTTCGGCTTCGCGCCGGAGCACGCGGACCTCATCAACGCCTATTTCCTCGCCCTGCTGGCCGTGGTCGGCGTCCTGGCGCTCGCCTCGGGCAGCCGCTACTACCTCGTCATGACGCTGGGGGAGCGGGTCGTCGCCGATCTGCGGACCGCGCTCTTCGCCCATCTCAGCCGGCTCGACGCCGCCTTCTTCGATACGGCGCAGACCGGCGAGCTCGTCTCGCGCCTCACGGCCGACACGACGCAGATCAAGTCGACCTTCGGCTCCTCGGCCTCGGTCGCCCTGCGCAACCTCTTCCTCTTCGTCGGCGCGATCGTGCTGATGGTCGTCTCAAGCCCGAAGCTGTCGGGGCTGGTGCTGGTTGCCATCCCGCTGATCGTGCTGCCGCTGGTCTTTTCGGGGCGGGCCGTCGGGCGGCGGTCGCGGGCCGCGCAGGACCGCCTGGCCGAGGCGACC
>CAXUMV010000504.1:1078-1362 GCA_964252065.1 uncultured Lichenihabitans sp. | reverse complement strand
GCTCGGGGCCGTGCGGACCATGCAGGCTTTCGGGGCTGAAAATCTCACGCGCAGCCGCTTCCGCCAGGCCGTGGAGGCGAGCTACGAGGCCGCCCGGCAGGCGACCAGCGCGCGCGCAGGGCTCACCATCGTCGGCCTGTTCCTGGCCTTTGCGAGCGTCGTCGGCGTGCTGTGGCTCGGCGCGCACGACGTGATGGCCGGGCGCATGACCGGCGGGCTGCTGTCGCAGTTCGTGCTCTACGCCGTGTTCGGCGCCGCAGCCCTGGGGGAACTCAGCCAGGTCT
>CAXUMV010000504.1:0-1068 GCA_964252065.1 uncultured Lichenihabitans sp. | reverse complement strand
GCCGCCGCCGGGGCGGCGGGCCGCATCGGCGAGATCCTGGGCGTCGTGCCTGCGATCGCGGCGCCCGCGGCTCCCGCCCGCCTGCCCCGGCCGGTGCGCGGTGAAATCCGCTTCGACCGTGTCGGCTTCAGCTATCCGAGCCGGGCGGACGACGAGGTGGTGCACGGCCTCGATCTCGCGGTCGAGCCGGGCGAGACCGTGGCCCTCGTCGGCCCCTCGGGCGCCGGCAAGACAACGGTGTTCCAGCTCCTCATGCGGTTCTACGATCCGACCGCGGGGCGCATCCTGCTCGATGGGGTCGCAATCGACACCGTCGACCCGGCGGAGCTTCGCGCCAGTCTTGCGCTTGTCTCGCAGGACCCCGTGATCTTCTCGGGCTCCATCGCCGACAACCTCCGCTACGGCCGCCCGGACGCCAGCGACGCCGAGGTCCGCGCCGCCGCCGAACGGGCCGCCGCCCACGACTTCATCAGCGCCATGCCGGACGGCTACGAGGCCCGGGTCGGCGAGCGCGGGGTGACGCTGTCGGGCGGGCAGCGCCAGCGCATCGCCATCGCGCGGGCGATCCTCAAGGATGCGCCGGTGCTCCTGCTGGACGAAGCGACCTCGGCGCTCGACGCCGAGAGCGAGCGGCTGGTGCAGGGCGCGCTCGAGGGGCTCATGGGCTCGCGCACGACGCTGGTGATCGCCCATCGCCTCGCGACCGTCCGCAAGGCCGACCGCATCCTCGTAATGGACCGCGGCCGTATCGTCGAGACCGGCACCCATGCGGGGCTGGCGGCCACCAACGGGCTTTACGCCCGCCTCGCCCGGCTGCAGTTCGACTACGCCAACGATGGCCGGCCCGCGGCCGCGGCCGAGTAGACGGCCCCCGGGTCGATGCCGATCCCGCTTTCGCCCGAATCGCGGCCGATGCACGGCCATGGCCACTGCCCCCGTGACCGATGACTGACGACGCCGCCCGCCTGTTCCTGATCACGCCCGTCATGGCCGGCGCGCCGGGGGAGCGCGACGAACTCGTGGCAGCCCTGGCCGCGGGCGACATCGCCTGCGTGCTGCTGCGCCATG
>CAXUMV010000503.1:0-2623 GCA_964252065.1 uncultured Lichenihabitans sp. | reverse complement strand
GACGATGCGGGCACTGCGTCAGTTTGAAATCGCCTCCCGCTTTTTATAGGGGCCACGAATCTTAGGAGCCTGCACCGCGTCGACCCGCGCCAGAACATCCTCAAAGCCGAGGAACGTCGGCGCGATGCCAGCGGCCATCGCCGGGGACATGCGCAGCTTACCGTGGGTCCGGATGAAGTGTAGAACATCGTATAGAGCGCGACCATGTGCGCGTGGAGTTCAGATCAAAAGGGGTCTTCGTCATCCTCAAACGGGTTCTTCGCCTGCTGTGATGGGACGGAGCGACCGAACTCCGCTGGCGGTTCGGTCGCCAGCTCGGCTTCGTCGTCGTGCCCGAGTTCCAGTAATCCAAATGTGCTGGGCGCCGGGCGAGTAAAAATCTCTCCTCGCCGGACGTAAGCCGCCAGAGAGCTGGTCAGAGAAGCCTTCGCCTCGCGGGTGGCCTCCTTCCCCATGGCCTCCAGTAGGCTGTTCAGATGCATGGGCGCCCGGCTGGCTAGGATCAGGTCTCGCGCCTGCGCGACCGCGCTCCCCGCTTTCAGCACGGCGTCTCCGTTTGTCCCCTGCTCACCGTCCTGATCCAACATTTTGAGCACGTCTTGCAGCGCCTGGATATAGACGCGCCCAACCCGAAGCTTGTCCTCCAGCCCCTGCATTTCGGCCTCCTTCTTGCGGAGGCGATCCGCAATTTTCTGGCGATCGCTCATCTCTCGACTCCTGTATGTGATGAGTGGTATACCACGCTCGTCACATCACGGAGATAGCGCGTGGGACAGGAATTAGCAAACACTCCGGAATACCGGGGCACCATGGACCGGCTAGAGGCTGTGAAGCGCACTAGCGGGACGGGGGCCGATTTCTGGATGGCAAGAGAGGTTCACACGCTCCTTGGCTATCCCGTCTTCGACAAGTTTCTTCCGGTGATAGAGCGGGCTCGGGACGCCCTGCGGGGCGATGGCATCGAGCCGTCCCATCATATCGCTCAGACGAGCAAATTGATGGGAGCCGGAAAGGGCGCGCAGCGCGAAGGCGTTGATTTCTTCCTCAGTCGCGCAGCGTGCTACCTGGTCGCCATGAACGGCAATCCCGGCAAGCCGGAGATCGCCGCTGCTCAACGTTACTTCGCTTCCCGAACGCGGCAAGCTGAGGAGGCGGACGCGGCCGCCGAGGACGCGAAGCGGCTCGAACTTCGTGAAAAGGTAGGCGAGTCCTTCAGGGTCGTCAGCGGCGTCGCGCACGACGCCGGTGTAGCCAATCATAGGCAAGCGCTCTTCCATGATGCTCGTTATCAAGGTTTATATGGAATGAGCCACAAGGAAGTCCGTGCGATGAAAGGATTAGCGGAAAAGGACATTCTGTTTGATCGGGCGGGAACACTTGAGTTATCCGCCCACGACTTTCAGATGCAGGCGGCAGCCAACGCGATTAGGCGCGAGAATGTCCGAGGAGAGGCTCGCGTCATAGCGAAGAACAAGGAAGTCGCCACGAAAGTCCGCAACGTGATGAAGGACAGTGGGGCGCAACTTCCGGAACACCTGACTTTGGTCGATCCCATCAAGAACGTGCGGCAACGGCTTAGGCAACAAGCCAAGCTGTCTAAGGCTTAGGAACCGCCCACCGCTTCGCCGCCGCCTTCCTCGCGATCTCTGACCGCCGCTCCGGCGTCATCGATGCAGCTCGCGCCGCGCCGCCGCGCCGGCCCATGGATTGAGCGGCCTTGTCCTTGCCGTCATCCTCTGGCGGCAGCTCGTCCTCCGCCTCTCCCGTCAGCACCCGCATGACGTGGACGGCGTTGCTGACAACGTCGGTGGGGCGCTTGGCACCGGTCGGGGTCTTAGGCATCACTCATCCCTATCTTGTAATCCCGCTCCGGAAGGCTCGGATCGATGCCGACGACGTGCGAGCCCCCATAGACAGACACGAGCCCACGGCTGGGTGTTCCCGCCTCGCCGGAAAACTCGAGGGGCAACCATCCTCGCTCTGAGAACTCCTTGAACAGTTCGACGCCGAAAACTAGGCCGACTGCCTCGCCGCTCAGATCGCAATCAAGCGGTCGCTTGATGCTATGCACCGTCAGATCGTCCACGCTGCCTCCATGCTTCACGCTAAGCATAGCGGATCTAGCGGCCGGCGTCGCTATCGGATTTCAAACTGACGCAGTGCCACGATGCGGCATCGCTCGCACCTGCGGCCGGGATGCGGTAAGCGGGCCGCGCCGAGGGGGGAAGATGGGCGGAATTTCTTTGCGGCCTCTGGCCAGGGCGATCCCGCTGCTGCTGCTCGCCGCGGCCGGCGCGCCCGCGGCGATCGAGCTGCCGGGCGAGCGGCTCTTTCCCGAGAGCGTGTCGATCGCGCCCGACGGCACCGCTTACGCCGGCAGCATGAGCGGCGGCGTCGTCCGCGTGTCGTTGAAGAAGGGCAAGGCCGAGGCCTGGATCAAGCCGGGCGCCTACGGCTCGGGCTCGCTGTTCGGCGTGCTCGCGGATCCGCGCAACCATATGCTGTGGGTCTGCACCAACGATTTCTCGGCGCGGGGCGTGACGGTGGCCGGCGGCGATGCGGGGCATCTACTCAAAGGCTTCGACCTGCGCACCGGCGAGGGCAAGGTCAGCCTGCCGCTGCC
>CAXUMV010000502.1:0-2626 GCA_964252065.1 uncultured Lichenihabitans sp. | reverse complement strand
CCGAGGTGAAGCTGTGGGATCTGGCCCCGCTGGACCTGCTGGTCCGCGAGGCCGGCGGCACATTCAGCAGCGTCGACGGCCGGCCGGGGCCGCACGGCGGCAGCGCGCTCGCCACCAACGGACTACTGCATGACCAGGCATTGGAACGACTCGCCGTGGTGTGAGCTATCCAACAAGCTCTTTGTACCTTACTCTGGAGTAAGATACGAAGAGACTGCTCCCCAACATTGAGGCTGCTGACATGACCAACACCCGCGAGAGCGCCGTCGGGCTGCAGAAGCACAAGCGAACATCCATCGATTTCGGCATGTCGTTGCTCACCCCGCTCATCAGCCAGGAGTTCCTGGACCGTTACAAGCTGCGCGACCCGTTCAATCGTGGCCTGCGCTTAGGCGTAAAGAACGGGTTCTCGGTCGCTGCGGCGTCCAGCCGCCAGTTCAAGCGCGTACAAGGATTGGGCAAGCCACCGACGCGGCTAAAGGCAAGCGGCGCAGACTATTTCGATCTCACGCCGGATGACGACCAAAAGATGATCGTACAAACGGTCAACGAGTTCGCCGAAGAAATCCTGCGCCCGGCTGCCTACGACGCTGATGATGCCGCCACCTATCCGGCCGACCTGATCGCCAAGGCAGCAGAGCTCGGCGTCACCGCGATCAACGTCCCCGAGGATTTCGACGGTATCGCCGAGCAGCGCAGCACGGTCACCCATGCTCTTGTCGCCGAAGCACTGGCGTACGGCGATATGGGTTTAGCTCTGCCAATTTTGGCCCCCGGCGGCGTCGCATCTGCCTTGACTCATTGGGGCAGCGCCGATCAGCAGGCCACTTATCTCAAGGAATTCGCCGGCGAGAGTGTGCCTCAGGCCTGCCTGGCAATAGCCGAACCGCATGCACTCTTCGACCCCACCATGCTGAAGACCACAGCGGTACGCACGCCGAGCGGCTATCGGCTCGACGGCGTCAAATCGCTGGTGCCCGCTGCCGCTGATGCCGAATTGTTCATCGTTGCCGCAAAGCTCAATGGCAAGCCGGCCATGTTCATCGTCGAGGCGGCGTCGCCAGGCGTGACGGTCAAGCCCGATCCCAGCATGGGAATCCGGGCGGCTGCGCTCGGCCGGATCGAACTCGACAAGGTCACCGTGCCACTGAGTGCCCGCCTCGGAGAAGAGGACGCGCCCGAGGCCGACTACACCCAGAACTATTCCGAGGCGATCGCGCTGTCCCGGCTCGGCTGGGCGGCACTGGCCGTCGGTACCTCCCACGCGGTGCTCGACTACGTCGTCCCCTACGTCAAGGAACGTGAGGCATTCGGCGAGCCCGTCGCGCGGCGCCAGTCGGTCGCGTTCATGTGCGCCAATATCGCCATCGAGCTCGACGGGCTGCGCCTGATCACGTGGCGCGGAGCCGCCCGCGCCGAACAGGGGCTGTCGTTCGCCAGGGAGGCGGCCCTGGCCAAACGGTTCGGCACAGACAAGGGCATGCAGATCGGCCTCGACGGGGTACAGCTGCTCGGCGGTCATGGCTTCACCAAGGAACATCCGGTCGAACGCTGGTATCGCGATCTGCGCGCTATCGGCGTCGCTGAAGGAGTGGTGGTGCTCTAATGGCTATCAACCTGGAAATGCCGAAAAAGCTTCAAGCCGTCATCGAGAAGGGTCACCAGGGTGCGGCCGAGCTGCTGCGTCCCATCTCGCGCAAGTATGACCTCAAGGAACACGCCAATCCGGTGGAACTGGATACACTAACCGCGCTGTTCGAGGGCATCCAGGACGCCAACACCATCTCGTTCGCCGGCGCCGAGGCGTTCCGCGACTCGGCAGCGTCGGACAGCGAGAAGGTAAACATCAACGGCGGCAACATGTCCGCCGTACTCAACGTCACCGAGGTCAGCTGGGGCGATGTCGCGCTGATGCTGTCGGTCCCCTACCAGGGTTTGGGCAACGCCGCCATCTCCGGAGTGGCCACCGACGAGCAGCTGGCACGCCTCGGCCGGGTGTGGGCCGCGATGGCCATCACCGAGCCGAGCTTTGGTTCCGACTCTGCGGCCGTGTCCACCACCGCAAAGCTCGACGGCGACGAGTACGTCATCAACGGCGAGAAGATCTACGTCACTGCCGGCTCGCGCGCCACCCACATCGTGGTCTGGGCGACGCTGGACAAGTCACTGGGCCGCGCTGCCATCAAATCGTTTATCGTGCCGCGGGAACATCCGGGCGTCACCGTCGAACGTCTCGAACACAAGCTTGGCATCAAGGCGTCCGATACGGCCGCGATCCGCTTCGATAACGCACGTATCCCCAAAGACAACCTGCTGGGCAGCGCAGAGATCAACGTGGACAAGGGTTTTGCGGGGGTCATGGAGACCTTCGACAACACCCGGCCGATCGTCGCGGCGATGGCGGTCGGCATCGCCCGCGCCGCGCTGGAGGAACTGCGCACAATCCTCAGCGAAGCGGGTATCGAGATCTCCTACGACAAGCCGTCACACGCGCAGAGCGCACCCGCGGCCGAGTTCCTGCGGATGGAAGCTGACTGGGAAGCGGGTTATCTGCTGACCGTGCGGTCGGCATGGCAGGCCGACAACAGCATCCCGAACTCCAAGGAAGCCTCGATGGGCAAGGCTA
>CAXUMV010000501.1:0-2649 GCA_964252065.1 uncultured Lichenihabitans sp. | reverse complement strand
GGCTGGGCGCTCCGTGCGCGCGCCAGCTACAATTCGAGCACCTGAAGGTGCCGCGAGATCCCGGCGGCGCGATCGACGGACGCCTCGCCCGCATCTTCGAGCGCGGCCATCGCACCGAGGACATGGCGGCCGGCTGGCTGCGCTCGGCGGGCTTCGACCTGCGGACCGAGGCCCGCGACGGCAGCCAGTTCGGCTTCTCGACGGCGGGCGGCCGCATCCGGGGCCACATCGACGGCGCGATCGTCGGCGCTCCTCCCGGCCTCGGCGGCTTCGCCCCGAGCCCGGCCGCGCCGGCATTGTGGGAATGCAAGGCGCTGAACGGCCGCTCCTGGACCGACCTCGTGCGCCGGCATCTGCGCGCCTCGAAGCCGGTCTATGCCGGGCAGGTCGCGCTCTATCAGGCCTATATGGGCCTCGCCCATACGCCGGCCCTGTTCACGGCCGTCAACGCCGACACGATGCAGCTCCACGTCGAGCTGGTGCCCTTCGACGCCGAGCTGGCGCAGCGCCTGTCCGATCGCGGCGTGACCATCCTCTCCGCCTGCGACGCCGGCGAATGGCTGCCGCCGCTCTCCCGCGACCGCGACCACCCCGAATGCCTGCGCTGCCCGTGGGCGGCCCGATGCCGCGAGGTCACGCCATGAGCGACGCGTTCCGCCCCTCCGAGACCCAGGCGGCCGCCATCGCCCAGGTCGTCGACTGGTTCGAGAACCGGACGAAGGACCAGCAGGTCTTCCGGGTCTTCGGCTACGCCGGCACGGGAAAGACCACCATCACGAGGTCCGCGATCGCCGAACTCGGCCTCGACGGCGGCGTGCTCTATGCCGCCTTCACCGGCAAGGCCGCGCTGGTGATGACCAGGAAGGGCACGCCGGCCCAGACCATCCATTCCCTGATCTACCGCGTCTCGGAGGCCACCCCCGAGGAGATCGAGAAGGCCCGGGAGGAGCTGGCGAAGCTGCGCGAGCGGGTCGGCGCGCTGTCCGGCACCGAGCGCCTGCTCAAGGAGGGCCGGCTCGCCAGCCTCGAGCTCCGGATCAAGGACATGCACCGCCCCCGCTTCGTGCTGAACGACCAGTCGGCCATGCGGGACGCGAAGCTCATCGTCTTGGACGAGGTCTCGATGGTCGGCGACGACATGGCGCGCGACCTCCTCTCCTTCGGCCGGCCGATCCTCGTCCTGGGCGACCCGGGCCAGCTGCCGCCCATCAAGGGCGAAGGCGCGTTCACGCTGGCAACGCCCGACGTCATGCTGACGGAGATCCACAGGCAGGCGGCCGAGAGCGCCGTCGTCCGCCTCGCGACCTGGGCGCGCGAGGGGACGGCGATCCCATACGGCGAACACGATCCGCATGTCTGGAAACTGCCGCGCTTCGGCGGGCAGGTGATCGTCGGCCGCAACGCCACCCGGTTCCAGCTCAACATGTCGATGAAGGGCGCTGCCGGCTTCGACGCGCCGTACCCGGAGGGCCGGGGCGAGAAGATCATCTGCCTCAAGAACCGGAACGACGTCGGCATCGTGAACGGCATGTTCGTGACGCTGAGCGGCGTCGAGCACGTCGACGAGCGGCTGTTCCGGGCCTCGCTGGCGAACGAGGACGGGCAGCCGGTCGGGCCGAAGCGCGCCGACGGCTCGGTCGGCAAGCTCAGCGTCTACAAGGGACACTTCGACGACCACGTCCGCTTCGACAAGGACCGCGGCGAGCGCGACTTCAAGGTCCGGAAGGGCACGGTCGAGGCGGCCTGGGGCTGGGCGATCACCTGCCACAAGGCGCAGGGGTCGCAATGGGAGAACGTGATCGTCTGGGACGACGGGCTCGGGCGCACGCCGCAGGACCGGGCCCGCTGGCTCTACACCGCGATCACCCGCGCCGAGCGCGGTCTGGTGCTGCTGGACTGATGTGGCGCAGGCTCCCCACCACGATGGCGGGCCGGAGGCGGGCGACGGCTGGCGGCTGATCGCGCCGCGGGGCGTCCTCGATCTCGGCGAGGCACCGCCACGACGGCCGCTGCACGACCTCGACGCGCTCGCCCGCGGGCTCGCCGATCGCGCACGCGACTGGGTGCCCCGGCTGTTCCCGGCCGGGCGGCTTGTCGACGGCGGATGGCGGCTCGCCGACGTCTCCGGGCGAGCGGCGCGGAAGCATGGCTCGTGCGTGATCGCGCTGGCCGGCGCCGACGCCGGCTGCTGGTACGACTTCGCGCTCGGCCGCGGCGGCGGGCCGCTCGACACCTACGCCCACGCGACCGGCCTGTCCGGGCGGGCGCTGTTCGAGGCCGCGGTCACGGAGGTGGGGACGGGCGCGCCGTCGGGATCGGTCCCGACCCGATCGCAAGCTCGTCCACGGACTTGCCGCGCCCGTGACCCGGACGACGTCGCGCGCGAGATCGCCTTCATCCTCTCGGGCTGCCGTCCAGCCGCGGGCACGCCGAGACCTACCTCGCTTCGCGCGCGCTGCCGTGCCCGGCTGCTCCGGACCTCCTCTTCCACCCGGCGCTGACGCATTACGGCTCGCGCTCGGCATGGCCCGCGATGGTCGCCGTCGTGCGGTCCGCGGCAGGCCAGCCGATCGGCCTGCACCGGACCTATCTTGCCCGCGACGGCTCGGGGAAGGCGCCCCTGCCGAAGCCGAAGATGATGCTCGGCGA
>CAXUMV010000500.1:2346-2655 GCA_964252065.1 uncultured Lichenihabitans sp. | reverse complement strand
ACGCGACCCGCGACCGCGCGCACGACGCTCATCTCGTGGGTGATCATGACGACCGTGAGCCCGAGCTGCCGGTTGATGTCGCTCAGCAGCGCCAGGATCGAGGCCGTGGTCTCGGGATCGAGCGCGGAGGTCGCCTCGTCCGAGAGCAGCAGCGCGGGGCCGGCCGCGAGCGCGCGGGCGATGCCGACGCGCTGCTTCTGCCCGCCCGAGAGCTGCGCGGGATAGCTGTCCGCCTTGCCCTCAAGGCCGACGAGGTGCAGCAGGTCGTCGACCCGTGCCCGGCGCTTGGCCCCGGCGACGCCCGCGATC
>CAXUMV010000500.1:0-2336 GCA_964252065.1 uncultured Lichenihabitans sp. | reverse complement strand
GCGACGTTGGCCGCGGCCGTCTTGGCCGACAGCAGGTTGAAGTGCTGGAAGATCATGCCGATGCGGGCCCGCACGCGGCGCAGCGCCGCCTCGGGCAGGCCGCCGAGGTCGTGGCCCAGCACCTCGACCGTGCCCGAGTCCGGCCGCTCGAGCCCGTTCAGGCAGCGGATCAGCGTGGACTTGCCGGCCCCGCTCCGCCCGATGATGCCGAGGATCTCGCCCGATGCGACCTCGAGCGAGATGCCGTCCAGCGCCGGGACCGTCCCGAAGTGCTTGCGCAGATCGGTGAGGCGAACCAGCGGCGAGGCCGTGCCGCCGTCACCCCGCGCGGCCGGCCCGGCCGGAGCGCGCCCGACGGCGAGCGGCGGCGCCCCGTCGAGGGAGCCGAAGGCGAGCGTCACCGCCCGCCCCCGCCCGGCGACGGGCCGGTCACCATGCGGCGAGCGCCGTGCCCTTGTAGACGGTCTTCAGCGTCTCCCGGATGGGCTCGTTCTGGTAGGCGGCGACGAGGGGCTTCACCCACGGGTCGTTCTCGTGGCCGGCCTTGACGGCGATGAAGTTGCGGTAGGGATTGTCGGCCACGGGTTCGGTCGCGATGCGGTCGGCCTGGGTCAGGGCGGACTTCAGCGCCCAGTCGGTGTTGACCACCGCGGCGTCGAGATCCTCGATCGAGCGGCCGACGATGCCGGCGTCGAGTTCCTTCACCTGCAGCCCTTTGGCATTCTCTGTGATGTCCGAGGCGGTGGCGAGGATGCCCGCTTCGGGCTTCAGCTTGATCAGGCCCTGGCTTTCGAGAAGGCGAAGCGCGCGGCCTTCGTTGCTGGGGTCGTTGGGGACGCCGATCACGGCGCCCTTGGGCAGGTCGGCGACCGACTTGACCTTGTGCGAGTAGAGCCCGATCGGCCAGACGGCCGTGTAGCCGACCGGGACGATATGGTAGCCGCGGGTCTTGATCTGGTTGTCGAGGTAGGGCTTGTGCTGGAAGGCGTTGGCGTCAAGCTCGCCGTTCTCCAGCGCCTCGTTGGGCTGGGTATAGTCGTTGAACTCGACCAGCTTGATGTCGAGGCCGCTCTTGGCCGCCTCCTTCTTGACCACGGCCCAGACATCTTCGTCCTCGGCGCTCATGATCCCGACCCGGATCGTCCGATCGGCCGCGGCGGCTTTAAGAGGCAGGAGCGTCGCGAGGGCGAGAGCCGCCGCCAGCGCAGCGCGGCGCGTCACAGATACGTGCATGGGATACTCCGGAGGGTTTGAACGCGAAGGGGGAGGAGCTCAGCCGCGGCCCTTCCAGGGCACGAGCCAGCGTTCGAGCAGCCGCATGCCGAGGGAGAACAGGAACGCGAAGGTGGCGATCACGCCGATGCCGACGAACACCACGTCGGTCGCCAGGAACTGGGCCGCCGACATGATCATGTAGCCGATGCCGCGCGTGGCCGCGATGAGCTCGGCCGCCACCAGCGTCGACCAGCCGACCCCGATGGCGATGCGCAGGCCCGTCAGGATCTCCGGCAGGGCGCTCGGGAACACGACGGTGCGGAAGATCTGCCAGCGCGTGCCGCCGAGCGCCAGGGCGGCGTTGATGCGCTCGACCGGCAGCCCGCGGACCCCGGCCTGCGCCGACAGGCAGATCGGGGCGAACATGGCGAGGGTCAGGAGGGTGATCTTCGAGGTCTCGCCGATGCCAAGCCAGATGATCATGAGCGGCAGGTAGGCCAGCGGCGGCAACGGCCAGTAGAACTCGATGATGGGGTCCGCGAGGCCCTTTGCCCAGCGACTGAGCCCCATGGCGAGCCCGAGCGGGATGGCGATGAGCGCGGCGATCAGACCCGCCGTGAAGATGCGCAGCAGGCTTGCGGCGAGATGCTCCCCGAGGGTGGCGTTGGCGTAGCCCTCCGTCGACACGCTCAAGAACTGCGTCCACACCTCCAGCGGCGAGGGCAGGAAGAGAGGCGTCACCAGCCCGAGGCGGGAGACGAGCGCCCAGGCGCCGAACAGGACCGCAAGGCCGAGAAGGCTGATGCGAAGTGTCGATCGTCCCGCAAGGCCGTAGATGCGCGGCGTGACGATGCGCGGGGCGGGCGCGGGCGCGGGCGTCGCGGTGGCGGTCTCGGATGCGGTGACGCTCATTGCAGGCTCCCGGCGCTCTGACCGGCATGAAGGACGCGGCGCATCTCTTCGTGCAGGGCCACGAAACCGGCCTCGTGGCGGATCGTGTCGACCGTCTCGCCGCCCGCGAGGCGGCGCACGTAGTCGAGGTCGCGCCGGGCCACGACGCGGCCCGGGCGGGGCGACATGACCAGGACTGTGGTGCCGAGCAGCAGCGCCTCCTCGATCGA
>CAXUMV010000499.1:0-2656 GCA_964252065.1 uncultured Lichenihabitans sp. | reverse complement strand
TCCCGCAGGCGGCCGAGCGTCGCGCGGACATGGGCGTCATTGTCCACCAGAAGCGACTCGGTCAGCTCCAAATCGAGCCGCTCGGGATTGAGCCCGGCGCTGGCCAGCGCGTTCAAAACCGTATCCGCAAGATCGGCCCGGGCGAGTTGCACCGCGGACAGGTTGACCGAGACCTTGATGGGAAGTGGCCAGGAGACCGCGTCCTCGCACGCCGTCGCCAGCACCCACCGGCCCAGCGCCTCGATGAGGCCTGTCCGCTCGGCCACCGGAATGAACCGGTTGGGGGAAATATAGCCGCGATCTGGGTGCCTCCAGCGCAGCAGGGCCTCGACGCCGACGATCAGCTCCTCTTCGGTGTCGACCTGGCGTTGGTAGAACACTTCCAATTCGCCGCGTCGCAGGGCTTCGCGAAGCTCGTTCTCCATTGTCTTGCCGTCTTCGAGCACCGCCCTCATCGCGTCGTCGTAGAACCTGCTTCTGTTTCCTCCAGCGACTTTGGCGGCATACAGGGCGGCATCGGCGCAGCCCATCAGGTGCGTGCGGTCTTGGCCCTCCACCAGGGCAAATCCAACGCTGACGGTGACCGAGACATGGTACTCGCCGATGTCGTACGATCCGCTGAGCAGGTTCACCACGGTCTCCGCCAGCTCACGGATTTCAGCCGGCGACGCTCGCGCGACCACCAGAGCGAATTCGTCGCCGCCCAACCGCGCCACCGTATCGCCTGGTGCGACGACCGTCCGAACCCGATCTGCGACGGCCCGGATCAGCGCGTCACCCGCCGTGTGGCCGAGCCGGTCGTTGACCAGCTTGAACCGGTCGAGATCGAAGAGCACCAGGGCGTCGCATCGCTCCAACTCTTGCGAATGCACCTCAGCCAGGCGCTCGAGCAGAACGAACCGATTGGCCAGCCCGCTGAGGACGTCGACACGGGCCATCTCGGCTAACCGGATTTGCGCCATGCGTTCGTCCGTGACGTCCCGAAAGGTCAGGCAGACCACGAACTCCGCCGTGCCGCCGTGTCGGGCAGCGGCTGGAAGCTCGACGATGTCTGATACCGTGGTGACGCAATCGAGCGTAAGAGGAGCTGCGCCGCCGATGGCGACCTGGAGGTCGCGGGCGCGGCTAGGAAACGTCGCGTGGCTTCGCGCGTGGGCCAGCGCCTCGACGACGGCATGGGCCAAGGGTTTTGGGAGGACCTCCTGAAACCGCCTGCCGGAGCCCGACGCCGCGCCTGACCCCAGGATCGTGACCGCGGCCCCGCTGACCGCGCGGACCATTTCGTCTTGGTCGACGACCACGATCCCCGCGAAGTTGTCGGCGATGACCCGGTCGAGGATCACGCGGAGGCGGTTCGCGCCACGTCGCGCGGCCAGCAGCTTGACCCGCCTCTCGGCGATCTCGCTCGACACGGCGATCAGGACGAAGGCGATCAGACCAACGTGGATGGGCGCCGTGTTCGGGATGACGGGTCGAACCGATTGTGCCCAGAGCGCAGCCACCTCGACCAGGACGGCCGCTCCCAGGCAAAGCGCCAAAAATCTGGCAAACGTTAGCCGTAGCCCGCCGAGGCCGACCAGACCAAGCACTAGGCAGGTGAGGAGCAGGGTTGCGGGCGTGCTCGTCAGCTGCAGAGCGCGTCCCTGCAAAAGGCTTTCGGCAGCCATCGCCTGCACGACCGACCCGGCCATCAGACCAAACCGGGGGACCTGGAAATAGTCGCGCAACTCCACCGCTGCGGCCCCGACGATGACGGATCGCCCCTCGATCAGCCTCGGATCGGCGGTGCCGTCCAGGAGGGCGGCGACGGACACATGCGGAAGGCGGCCGGCGTCGATGCCGTAGTCGATGGCGAACCGCCCGTCCGCTTCTCCCGCCCCCGACCCCAGCAGGAATGCGAGCGACGGCAACTGGGTCAAACCGAACGTCTCCTTGCGCGACAACCAACGGATCCGCTGGTCGTGGTCGGGCTGAACATCGACCGAACCCTCCCACGCGTTGGAGGCGAAGCGGTCGAGCGGACGGCTGGCGATCATTGTCGTGGCCTCGCCCGATCCGTCGCCCGTTGCTTGCTGGAGTGCGGCCAGGATCACGCCGCCGTCGGCGCGCTTCAGGGCCGCCTCGAATGCCGCGTCCCCTTCGGGTGTCGAAGGCGAACTGAAATCCACGTCGAACGCGATGTCGCCCGCGTGCAAGGCGCGTAGCCTATCGACGATCGCGGCGTGAATGGACCGGCTCCATGGCCATGTCCCGACGGCACGGATACTTGGCTCGTCGATGTCGACGAGCAGGATGCGACCGGTGGGGGGACGTCGCAGGACGCCGTACCGGTAGTCGCCGATGACGGACAGCATCGGCCCGAGCAGGCCCAAGAGAAGCAGAACACAAGCAAGGAAAATGGTCGCGATCCTGACGGCTAGGGCAAATCGCGTCATCGGGGAGGCGGCCGGTCTCGAACAGAAGAAGTTGGGCGGAACGCCGAAGCTTCAGCCATGACCCTTGCCGTTGCCGGGCGTGCCGCCGTTGCCCTTGCCGTTGTCCGACTTGCCACCCGCGCCGCCCGTGTTCGAGGGGCCGCCCGATCCAGAACTGTTCACCCCTCCGTTGCCGGGCGTGCCGCCGTTGCCCTTGCCGTTGTCCGACTTGCCACCCGCGC
>CAXUMV010000498.1:0-2657 GCA_964252065.1 uncultured Lichenihabitans sp. | reverse complement strand
CGACGATCTGGCCCGGCCCATCCGCCTGTTCGCCCGGCCCGAGCCGATCGAGACGGTGGCCAGCGTGCCCGACGGGCCTCCCCAAAGATTCCGCTGGCGGCGGACCGTGCACGAGGTGGCGGCCATCGAGGGGCCCGAGCGGATCGCGCCCGAATGGTGGATGGCCGAGGGCCCCCGGCTGACGCGGGACTACTTCCGCGCCGAAGACCGGGAAGGCCGCCAGTTCTGGCTGTTTCGCGAAGGGCTGTTCGTGACCGAGACCCGCGATCCCCGCTGGTTCGTGCACGGCCTGTTCGGCTGAGGAGCGCGACCCGCCATGACCGTCTTCGCCGAATTCGGCGCCGCCACCAACTTCAGCTTCCTGCGCGGGGCCTCGCACCCCGAGGAGATGGTCGCCATGGCCCAGGCGCTCGGATTGAGCGGCCTCGGCATCGCCGACCGCAATTCCGTGGCCGGGGTGGTGCGGGCCTACGCCTATGCCAAGGAGCGCCTTGCCGAGGCCAAGGACTTCCGCGTCGTCTCCGGGGCGCGGCTCGTCTTCGCCGACGGCACGCCCGACATCCTGGCCTACCCGCGCGACCGGGAGGCCTGGGGGCGGCTGACGCGCCTTTTGACGGTGGGCAACGCGCGGTCCGAGAAGGGCTCCTGCACCCTGTTCGCGGGCGATCTCGCGCGCTTCTGCGGCGGCATGCAGCTGATCCTCGCCGAGGAGAGCACCTACGAACCGCCGGAAGGCCCGGGGTCGGCCGTCTGGCCTCAGCTCGGCGCCGCCATCGAGGAGGCGGCGGACAACATCGTCGGCTTCCCGGGACCCTCGCCCTGTCCGGCCCGCGATCCCGACGATGCGGCCGTCTTTGCAAGCGACGCGAAGCAATCCAGTGGTCGGGTCTCCCAACCCTTGCCTGGATCGCCACGGTGCTTCGCGCCTCGCGATGACGGCAATGCATCGAGGCCTGAACATGCGCACGAGGCATCAGGCGAAGATGAGACGAACCTGGACCAAGTGTCGAACGTCCTCCCCTTCAGAAGTCCGCTCGAGCCGGGCCGGTTTCCAGCAGGCCAAAGGCCGGACGAGGGATCCGGCACCCTGCCGGCCCTCCTCGAAAGCCTGGCGGCCGCGGGCGCCCGCCTCTGGCTCGCCGCCACCGTCACCTACGGCCCCGACCAGCGCGCGCGCCTCGCCGGACGCCTCGCCTTCGCCAAGGCGACAGGCGTGCCGCTGATCGCCACCAACGATGCGTTCATGCACACGCCCGACCGCCGCCCCTTAAGCGACGTTCTGACCTGCATCCGGACCCACACGACCCTGGACGGGGCCGGACTGCGGCTCGCCCGCAACGCCGAGCGCCACATCAAGGGCCCGGACGAGATGGCCCGGCTCTTCGCCGACCTGCCCGACGCCCTGGCGCAGACCGGGACCTTCCTCGACGGCATCGGCTTCTCGCTGGCCGAGCTCGCCCACGACTACCCCCTCGAGCTGCGCGAGGGATTTGCGACCGAGCAGGACGCCCTGGCGGCCTTTGCCAGGGCCGGGGCCACAAGGCGCTACCCCGCAGGGGTGCCCGAACACATCTGGCAGGACCTCGCCAAGGAGCTCGCCGCGGTCGAGACGATGCAATATGCCGCCTATTTCCTGACCGTTCACGACATCGTGCGCCATGCGCGCGACCAGGGCATCCTGTGCCAGGGACGCGGCTCGGCCGCCAATTCGGTGCTGTGCTACTGCCTCGGCATCACGGAGGTCGACCCCACCAAGCACGACCTCCTGTTCGAGCGCTTCATCTCCGACGAGCGCAACGAGCCTCCCGACATCGACGTCGACTTCGAGCACGAGCGGCGCGAGAGCGTGATGCAGTACATCTACGACCATTACGGCCGCCTCCATGCGGGGCTGACCGCGAGCGTCGTCACCTACCGCACGCGCTCGGCCATCCGGGAGGTCGGCAAGGTTTTCGGGCTCTCCGAGGACACGGTGGGGGCGCTGTCCGGCACCATCTGGGGATACTGGTCGAGCGGCATCGACGAGGGCGAGGCGCGCCGCATCGGGCTCGACCCCGCCGAGCCCCGGATGGCGGCCGTGCTGGCCCTGGCCGAGGAGCTGTCCGGCTTTCCCCGCCACCTGTCCCAGCACACGGGCGGCTTCGTGATCACCCGCTCGCGGCTCGACGAGGTGGTGCCCGTGGCGCAGGCGTCGATGAAGGACCGCACCACCATCGAGTGGGACAAGGACGACCTCGACGCGGTCCGGATCCTCAAGATCGACATCCTGGCGCTCGGCATGCTGTCCTGCATGAAGCGGGGCTTCGACCTCGTCGAGCGCCACTACGGCCGGACGCTCACCATCGCCGGGGTGCCGCCCGAGGAAGCCTGCGTCTACGCCATGATCCAGCGCGCCGACACGCTCGGGGTGTTCCAGATCGAGAGCCGCGCCCAGATGTCCATGCTGCCGCGCCTGAGGCCAGCGGAATTCTACGATCTCGTGATCGAGGTCGCGATCGTCCGGCCGGGCCCCATCCAGGGCAACATGGTCCACCCCTACCTGGAGCGGCGGGTCCACGGAAAGCCCGTCACCTATCCCCTGCCCGAGCTCGAGGCCGTGCTGGGCCGGACCCTGGGGGTGCCGCTGTTCCAGGAACAGGCCATGAGGATCGCCATCG
>CAXUMV010000497.1:0-2662 GCA_964252065.1 uncultured Lichenihabitans sp. | reverse complement strand
GGGTCGGCGCCGAGCCCATGGCGACGCTGGTGCTGGCCGTTCCGGACGGCAGCCCGGAGCGCCTCGCGGCGCTTCGCCGGCTGTCTGTGCCTTATCTCTCGAGCGTCGAGGTGATCGGCTATGCCCGCGATCCCGTATGACCACCTCGCCTATGCGCTGTGGGAAACCGTGGTCATGACGGCGGTCTCGGGCGCGATCAGCTTCGTGCTCGGCCTCCCGCTTGGACTCGTGCTGGTCAACACGGCGCCGGGCGGGCTCTGGGCCCATGCCCCGCTCAACCGGGTGCTCGGCGCGGTGGTCAACGGCTTCCGCTCCCTGCCGTTCATCATCCTTCTCGTGGCGCTGATCCCGCTGACCCGACTGATCGTGGGCACCTCGATCGGCACCGCGGCCGCCATCGTGCCGCTCTCGATCGCGGCCATCCCCTACTACGCGCGCGTCGCCGAGGTGTCGCTGCGGGAGGTCGACAAGGGTCTGGTCGAGGCCGTCAAGGCCATGGGCGGCAGCCAGCTCACCGTCATGGGCGAGGTGCTGATCCCCGAAGCGCTGCCGAGCCTCGTCTCGGGCTTCACGGTCACGCTCGTCCTGCTCATCGGCGCCTCCGCCATGGCGGGCGCCGTGGGGGCCGGCGGTCTCGGCGACCTTGCGATCCGCTACGGCTACCAGCGGTTCAACACGCCCGTGATGGTGGCGGTGATCGTCGTCCTCGTCGGGCTCGTCGCGATCATCCAGGCCGGCGGCGACCGCCTGGCCCGCCGCGTCGACCATCGCTGAGCCGGGGTCGGGAGGGCTGCATGACACGAACGCCGTCCAAGAACCCGCCGTCCAAGAACCCGCCGCTCGAGACCACGCTGATCGAACGGACGGGCGATCTCGTCCGCCTTCTGCCGGAGTGGTGGGCGCTGTGGAGCCGCAGCGAACGCGCGACCCCGTTCCAGTCCCCGGCCTGGCTGCTGCCCTGGTGGCAGACCTTCCGCCCCGGCGACCTCATGACGGTCGCGGTCCGCCGCGACGGTCTGCTGGTCGGGCTTGCGCCGTTCTACCGGGAGGACGGCCCTTACGGCCGCCGCCTCCTGCCGCTGGGGATCGGCATCACCGACTATCTCGACATCCTGGTCGACGGCGCGCCGCTCGCAGCGGTCGGCGCCGCGATCGCCGAGGCCTATGACCGGCAAAGCGCGCGCTGGGATGTCTGGTGCCTCGAGGAACTGCGGCCCGGCGCCCTGGCCCGCATCATGCCGCTCGGCTCGCTCCGGCAGGAGGAAAGCCAGCAATCGGCATGCCCGGTCCTGCCGCTTCCGTCCACGGAGGCGGACTGGAGCCGGACGCGCGCCGGCCGGCGCTGGCGCAGAGCCTGGAACCGGGTGCTCCGTCACGACCGGGTCGAGCTCGTCGAGGGAACCGGCTTCACGGCCGCGGCGCTGCTGGAGGACGTGATCGCCCTGCATACGCAACGATGGAGCGCGGCGGGCGAGTCGGGCGTGCTGGCCGGTGCCGAGGTGCGCCTGTTCCATCGCACGGCCGTGCCGCGCCTGCTCGCCTCGAACCTCCTCCGCCTCTTCGGGCTTCGCGTGGAAGGCAGGATGGTGGCCGCCTATTATGGCCTGTCCCATCGCCGCGAGGCCTATGCCTACCTCAACGGCTTCGATCCCGCCTTCGGCTTCAACAGCCCGGGGACGGCCCTGATCGGCCATGCGATCCGCGACGCCATCGCGAGCGGCAACACCGCCTTCCACTTCCTGCGCGGCCAGGAGCCCTACAAATATGCCTGGGGCGCCGAGGACCGGTGGAATGTCGTCCGTAAGGTCAGGGCCGGACACGAACCGGCCCGGCCGACGACCGAGACGCCGCGGAACAAGCTCGACGTCCGGGGCGGGACGGGGACCTGACGGGCACCCATCCACGCGTCACCGCGACGGCGCGGTGTAGCGTTGCTCGATTGCAAGGCGCACCAGCTTGCGCGCCTCGTCCACGTCGGTGCGCGCGTGGGCCGCGATGTTCGCGACCTCGTCGGCGAGCTCGTCGTCCTTGATGGAGCTGCGCATCCACGTCTCGACATCACCGTTGTGCAGGTGGAACATGTAGGTCTGCGCGTCCACGCCGTCGCCGACCTGGAGGAACATCGAGAGGTTCTGGGCCCGGATGTTCATCGACGCGCCCGGGCCGCGGAAGAAGAAGCTGCGGTCCTCGCCCAGCGTCCCCTCGGCGTATTTCCGGGTATGGCGCTTGACGGCGCCCTTGGGCTTGCCGACGCTGATCAGGACGGGCGGCTCGCCGGTCCGCAGGTTCCAGTAGATGGCCTCGCCGGCCTCGGGACCGCGCGCGGGCAGCGGGGGAGCCGGCCGGCCGATCGCCTCGCCGATCGTTGCGAGCAGGCCGACGCTGTCGCGGCCGATGATCAGGGCGACCCCGATGCTCTGCAGGGCGCCCAGCGCGAGCGTGTCGGGATGCACCGTGACGAACAGGGTCGGCATCTGGTCGTCGAGGTTGATGCCGTCGCCGGCATCGCGCCCGCGGGGCAGCACGTGGTGCGCCTCGTCGATGAGTATCCAGTGCGGCCGGCCATACTTGGCGCGGATGTCGAGGACGGCCGGCAGGAGGCTCGCCAGCACGTCCGGCCGGTCCTCGACGCTCGCGCCGAGCAGGTTGACGGTCACGTTCG
>CAXUMV010000496.1:281-2663 GCA_964252065.1 uncultured Lichenihabitans sp. | reverse complement strand
GGAAGATCACCAGCGTCTCGCCCTCGCGCACCGCGTTGATGAGGCTGCGGGTCGCGAGTGGCCGGGCCGGGTCGAGCGGCATCGCCCGCGTGAACCGGAGGAAGGGCCGGACCCAGGGCCGCTGCGCGATGGCGGCGTCGATGGCGAAGACGGGATCCTTCGGCAGCACGGCGAGCGCCAGGGCCGCGTCGAGGAAGCTGACGTGGTTCAGCGCGACGATCGGGTTCGGCCCGGCCTCCCCGAGATGGTGGAGGCCGCGTACCTCCAGCCGGTAGAGCACGTTAAACAGGATGCTGAGCCCATCGTGGAAGGCGTTGGTAGGCAGCGTCGCGGCAATCCAGGCGGTGCACAGCAGGGCGAACAGGCCGATGCCGGCGAACAGCATCGCCAGCGACAGGCCGGCCGCCTGCAGCGCCGCCACCACCAGCGTCGCCGCGACCATGAAGGCAGCGTTCAGGATGTTGACGGCCGCGACCGCCCGCGCCCGGCGGGCCGGGTCGGCCCAGGCCTGCACGGCCGCAAAGGAAGGCACGATCATCAGCCCGCCGCCGATCGCCACGACGCCGAGGTCGAGCGCGCTCTTCCAGCCTGCGCTGCGCGCGAAGAACGCGCCCGGGCCGAGCAGGGCCGAGCCTGCGTCCTCCGGCAGGGCGGAAAGCCACAGCCCGAGATGCAGGCAGGCGAGCGCGATCAGCAGCGTGCCGACCAGCGTCGGCAGGAGCAGGATGCGGCCGCCGCAGAGCCACGCCGCGAGCCCCGAGCCGAGCGCGATGGTGATCGCGAAGACCGCCAGGTCGACCGTCACCACGGTTTCCGAGCCGTGCAGCACGCGGGTGACGAGCGGGGCCAGCAGCGAGAGCATGATGGCGCCGATGGCCCAGAACAGGCTCGTGATGACCCCGCATCGCCACAGCCGCGTGTCGGCCCAGAGCTCGCCGAGCAGCCGCCCGGTGGAGCGCAGGATGTTGGCCTCCACCCGCGTGTCGGGGGCGGCCGGGCGGGTCGCGGGGATCATGAGGCTGGTCGCGTAGCAGAGCCCGGCCACGGCCAGCATGCCGACGACGAGCGGCGTCGTCGAGGCGGCGCGCAGCGACAGGCCGCCCACCACCGTGCCGAGCAGGATGGCGAGGAAGGTCGCCCCTTCGATCAGCGCATTGCCGGACCCCAGCTCCTCGCGTGCGAGGTGGTCGGGCAGGATGCCGTATTTGACGGGGCCGAACAGCGCCCCGAAGGTGCCGAAGGCGATGAGCGCCGCGAAGAGGATCGGCAGCGACCCGGTCCAGAACCCGGCGGCCGCGAGCAGCGCCGCGCTGATCTCGAACAGCTTGAGGCGCCGGGCCACCAGGGCTTTGTCGAACCGGTCGGCGAGCTGCCCGCCGAGCGCCGATACGAGCAGAAACGGCGCGATGAACGCGCCGCCCGCCAGCGTGACGTAGGTTTCCGCGCCCGCGAGCTGCACCCGGAAGAGGACGAAGATGATCAGGGCGTTCTTGAGGACGTTGTCGTTGAACGCCGACAGGAACTGGCACCAGAAGAGCGGGGCGAAGCGCTTGGTCGTGAGCAGGGCGATGGACATGCGCGTCGGCAACTCGCTCGGGATCGGCACTGGATGGTTCTTTGCCACGCAACTGTGGTGAAGGTGAAGCGCCGCGTCATGACAGGGGCTCGTGTGGGGCCCAGGCATCAGTCCTTTCGATTCGATGACGTCCGTGGCGGCGGCGCTGGACGAGGTGCGGACGCTGCCTTAGGTTTGTCGCATGCGCCTGATTCTCGCCACCTTTTCCGCCCTCGCCCTCCTTTCGACCGGGATCGCGTCAGCGCGACCGCTCGACGTCCATGTCCGCGTCCACCGCGCGCCCAACGGCAAGATCGCGGGCTACCTTGTCCGGCACGGCCTGCTGACGCCCCAGCAGGCGGCCTGCACGACCTTCGTGCCCGGGGCGCACGGCTCGCGCCGGGTGGAGCACGTGTCGGTCTACGAGCGGTCCGGCGACGGCTGCCCGGGCGTGGGGTCAGAGCCGACCTTCTTGTTCGACGTCTTCGTCGACACCGTCTCGGGCGTGGTCGACACGACCCCGCTGACCAGGGACCGGCTCGACACGGTGCTGTAGAGGCCGTGCCGCGGACCGTCGTCTGTTTCGGGGACTCGAACAGCTACGGCACTCCGGCCATGCCGGATCTCGACACCTGGGGCCGGTTTGCGGCCGACCGGCGCTGGCCCGGCGTCATGGGTGCGGCGCTCGGGCCGGGCTGGCAGGTGATCGAGGAGGCGCTGCCCGGCCGCACCACCGTCCATGACGACCCGATCGAGGGCCGCGACAGGAACGGACTGTCCGCGCTGCCCGTGGTGCTCGGCAGCCATCGGCCGATCGATCTCCTCCT
>CAXUMV010000496.1:0-271 GCA_964252065.1 uncultured Lichenihabitans sp. | reverse complement strand
AAGGCGCGTTTCGCCGTGACGCCGGAGGACATCGCCGCGTCCGTCGCGCGTCTGGTCCTGACCGTCCGCGCCAGCGCCGCGGGGCCGGACGGCCGGTCCCCGGCCGTCATGGTCATCGCACCGGTGCCGATCCTGGAGGCGGGGTGCCTCGCGGGGTTCTTCCGCGGCGGCGCCGCCAAGTCGCGGGAGCTCGGGCGCTGCTACCGCGCCATGGCGGACCGGCTGGGCGTGCCGATGCTCGACCTCGGTCCGATCGCGGCCGTTGACCCGC
>CAXUMV010000495.1:2464-2669 GCA_964252065.1 uncultured Lichenihabitans sp. | reverse complement strand
ACCGCCTGCCCGTCAAGGTGTTCATCCTCAACAACAGCTACATGGGCATGGTGCGGCAGTGGCAGGAGCTGCTGCACGGGGGCCGCTACTCGGAAAGCTATTCCGAGGCCCTGCCGGACTTCGTCAAGCTCGCCGAGGCCTATGGCGGGGTCGGCCTGCGCTGCACCGACCCGAACGACCTCGACGCCACGATCCGCACGATGAT
>CAXUMV010000495.1:0-2454 GCA_964252065.1 uncultured Lichenihabitans sp. | reverse complement strand
CCCCTCGGGCAAGGCGCACAACGAGATGCTGCTGGCCGAAGTGGACGACGACTGGGGCGCCCCGGACCTTGGCGCGGTGATCGACGAGAAGGGCAAGATGCTGGTGTGAGGGGAGCAACGCCCCTCATCCGCCCTGTCGGGCACCTTCTCCCCGCAAGCGGGGCGAAGGGGATCGCTGGAGGACGGGCGAGGCGTTGCAGAACCAAGCCCTTCGCCCCGTCGGGGAGAAGGTGTCCGAAGGACGGATGAGGGGAGCACGTGCCGACATCACCGATATCCCGCGCCCGTTCCTTGCGGCAACGCGAGACCGAAGCCGAGCGCAGGCTCTGGCTACGCCTCCGTGACCGTCGGCTCGGCGATCACAAGTTCGTCAGGCAGCTGCCGATCGGACCCTTCTTCGCGGACTTCGCCTGCCGCGAATCCAAGCTGGTCGTCGAGCTCGACGGCAGCCAGCATGCGGAGAGCGACCGCGATACCGCAAGGGATCTCTTCCTGAACCGCCAAGGCTTCGCCGTCCTTCGCTTCTGGAACGACGAGGTGTTCACAGCGATGCCTGCGGTCTGCGACACGATCCTGGCTGCGCTCGAAGGGCGGCTCGAGCCGTTCGAGCGCTACGCTGGCCCCTCATCCGCCCTGTCGGGCACCTTCTCCCCGCAAGCGGGGCGAAGGGGACCGCTGGATGCAGAACGAAGCCCTTCGCCCCGCCGGGGAGAAGGTGTCCGAAGGACGGATGAGGGGACCCTCGCCGCCGCAGCTCCTTTCCAAGCGGACCCATCGCCATGAACGCCCAGTCCCCACCCCCCTCGCCGCCCTCCCCCTACTCCTCCGCCTTCGTGCGGTCGAACACCGAGGCCCATACCCTCTCCGTGCTGGTCGACAACGAGCCGGGCGTGCTGGCCCGGGTGGTCGGGCTGTTCTCGGGGCGGGGCTACAACATCGAGAGCCTGACGGTCGCCGAGGTGGCCCATGCCGAGCATACGAGCCGCATCACCATCGTGACCTCCGGGACCCCGGAGGCGATCGAGCAGATCCGCCATCAGCTGGAGCGGCTCGTGCCGGTGCACCGGGTGACCGACATGACGGTCGAGCACCAGTCAGTCGAGCGCGAGCTCGCCATGGTGAAGGTGCGCGGCCGCGGCGAGAACCGGATGGAGGCGCTGCGGCTGTCCGACGCCTTCCGGGCCCGCGTCATCGATGCCACGACCGAGAGCTTCGTGTTCGAACTGACCGGGGCGCCCTCCAAGATCGACCAGTTCGTCGAGCTCATGCGCCCGATCGGCCTCGTCGAGGTGTCGCGGACCGGCGTCGCGGCCATCGCGCGCGGACCGGACCCCATCTGAGAGGCGGCTCGAGCGATGCTGGCCCTCCTGCCCGCCCTGACGCTGTTCACCCTCGTGAGCTCGATCACGCCGGGACCGAACAACATCATGCTGATGACCTCCGGGCTGAACTTCGGCTTCACGCGCACCGTGCCCCACATCCTGGGCGTCGCGCTCGGCTTCATGCTGATGGTGGCGCTGGTCGGGCTGGGCCTGGCGGCGATCTTCGTGCGCGTGCCGGCGACCCTGGTGGTGATGAAGGTCGTGGGAGCCGCCTACCTCGTCGTTCTCGCGGTCAAGATCGCGCGGTCCGGCCCGCTCGAAACCGGCGACGCGCGCGGCGTGCCGCTCACGTTCGCCCAGGCTGCGGCCTTCCAGTGGGTGAACCCCAAGGCCTGGATCATGGCGGTCACGGCCTGCGCCACCTACGGCGACCCCGACCGGGCCACTGCGAGCGTGATGCTGGTGACGACCGTGTTCGGCATCGTCAACCTGCCCTGCATCTCGATCTGGGCGAGCTTCGGCTCGGGACTGCGGCGGGCGCTGTCGGATCCGGCCAAGCTCCGGCTCTTCAACTACACGATGGCGGCGCTGCTGGTCGCCTCGCTCTACCCGCTCGTCACCGAATGAGGCGGATTGCCCGCCCTCGCCCCGCCGCCTAAGAACGGCCATCTCCGACAAGGGACTGGATTCATGCGCGTCTACTACGATCGGGATGCCGATCTCAATCTGATCAAGGGCAAGAAGGTCGCGGTGGTCGGCTATGGCAGCCAGGGGCACGCCCATGTGCTCAACCTGCGCGACAGCGGCGTCAAGGACGTGGTCGTCGCCCTGCGGGCGGGCTCGGGCTCCGTGAGGAAGGCCGAGGGCGAGGGCCTCAAGGTCATGACCGTGACCGAGGCCGCCCGATGGGCCGACGTCGTCATGATGCTGACCCCCGACGAGCTGCAGGCCGACATCTACAACGCCGAGCTCGCGCCCGCCATGAAGAACGGGGCGGCGCTGCTCTTCGCGCACGGCCTCAACGTGCACTTCAACCTCATCGAGCCGCGCCCCGACATCGACGTGCTGATGGTCGCCCCCAAGGGCCCCGGCCACACGGTGCGCTCCGAGTACCAGAAGGGCGGCGGCGTGC
>CAXUMV010000494.1:1248-2670 GCA_964252065.1 uncultured Lichenihabitans sp. | reverse complement strand
CGACCCAGCCCTGGTCCTCGGTGCCCATCTGGCGCTGGCCGTAGATGCAGCTCATGCGCAGCACTGCGGTCGGCACCCCGAACGAGCGAGCGTAGTCGAGCACGTACTGGTCGGCCGCGCCCTTGGAACAGCCGTAGGGCGTGTGGAAGTCGAGCGGCCGAGCCTCCCCGATGCCGTCCCGCCGCACGGCGGCATCCGCCGGCAGGTAGCTGTCGTTGGTCTGCACCAGCGCCACGTCGCAGAGGTCGCCGTAGACCTTGTTGGTCGAGGCGAAGATCAGCGGCGGCGGCGCGGGGCGGGATCGCAGCGCGTCGAGCAGCTGCACGGTGGCCGCGACGTTGACCGAAAAGTCGCCCTGCGGGTCGGCGAGGCTGGTGGTGACCGCCACCTGCGCGGCGAGGTGGAACACGACGGCCGCCTGCGCGGCCTCGGCCGCGATCGTGCCCCGGTCCCGGATGTCGGCCCCCACATGGACGATGCGGTCGCCATGCCGGTCCCGCAGCCAGGCGAGGTTCTGCTCGGAACCCGCCCGCGCGAGGCTGTCGAACACCACGACCGTGTGGCCGGCCTGGGCCAGGCGGTCGGCGAGGTTGCAGCCGATGAAGCCCGCCCCGCCCGTCACGAGTGCCCGGACGGGCACCTGGTCGCTCAACGGACGAGCCCCCTGGCTTCGAGTTCCCCGCGGGCCTGCCCCACGCGGTCGTCGGCCTCCTGCTCGGCCACCCAGGCGGCGAGCTCGGCAAGGCCGTCGCGAAAATCCTCCAGCGGCTCGAAGCCCAGCGTCTCCACCGCCCGATCGATGTCGGGGATGCAGTGCCGGATGTCGCCCGCCCGCGCCTTGCCGGCGATCTCGGGGCGCAGATCGGGGCGTCCCATGGCCTCGGCGAGCAGGCTCGCGACGTCGCTGACCGAGCGGTCCTCGCCGCTGCCGATGTTGAACACCCCGCCCGCCGCCTTGGGATGGTCGAGCGCGAGCAGGAAGGCGCGCGCGACGTCCCGGACATGGACGAAGTCGCGGCGCTGCTCGCCGTCCTCGAAGATCACGGGCGGCTTGCCGTTGTGGAGGCGCGAGGCGAAGATCGCCAGCACGCCCGTATAGGGGTTGGAGAGCGCCTGGCCGGGCCCGTAGGCGTTCCACAGCCGCAGCGCCACCCCTTCCATGCCGTAGGCGGGCGCGAGCGTGAGGGTGAGCCGCTCCTGCACGAACTTGGTGATGGCGTAGACCGAGGCGAGCGCCGGGCGCTTGCTCTCCGGTGTCGGCACCGGCTCCATGGGGCGGCCCCCGGCATCGAGAGGATCCCAGGAGACGTCGTCCGGCCGGCGCGGCCTGCGGACCACGTCCTCGTGCAGGTCGCCGTCGAGGTCGCGGTAGAGCCCCTCGCCGTAGACGCTCATCGAGGAGGCGACGACGACCCGGCGCAC
>CAXUMV010000494.1:0-1238 GCA_964252065.1 uncultured Lichenihabitans sp. | reverse complement strand
TGACCGACACGTAGCGGTCGATCGCGTACATGCTCTGGCCCACGCCGACCTCGGCCGCCAGATGGACGACCTTGTCGACGCCCGCGACCGCGCGCGCCACCGCGTCGGGATCGCAGATGTCGCCCGCCATGAAGTCCACATCCGCCCCGAGCCCGGCGGGGCGGCCGCCGGGGCCATGCACCTGGGGGATCAGGCTGTCGAGCACCCGCACGCGGTCCCCGCGCGCCTGAAGCTGCCCGGCTAGGACGCGGCCGATGAAGCCCGCGCCGCCCGTGATGAGAACCGTGTCCGTCATGCCGCCGCGCCGTGCTCCATGGTTGGCGTTCCCGTCCCTTAACGCGCGAGCGGCTGCGAGGCGAGGCTGTCGCGCTCGCGCCGGCCCGGTGCCTGGCTGCGCTCCGCCGGTCCGCCGGCCGCCCGGCGATCCGCGGGCTCCGCCGGGGCCGGCACCGTGTCCTGCCAGGCGCCGAACGCGGCGTTCTGCCGGGCGACCTCCGCCGCGAGCGGAGCGTAGACGGCCCGGCCCTCGGGGCCGATGTCCTGGCCCAGCAGCCCGTTGGCGCAGGGCCGGTCGTCGTCCCAGCCGGGGTGGTCGGCAACCGGGTAGAGGCAGATGCCCTCGACCGGAACGCCGGCCCGGCGGGCCGCCCGCACCTCGGCGCCGATCCTCGCGAGCCAGGAAGGCCGGCTGTCGCCCTCGATGCCGGTCTCGGCGACGAAGATCGGCCGCCCGTAGCGGGCATGGGTCTCGGCCAGCATGGCCCGGAACGGCTTGTGGAGCGGATGGCCGACGTTGATCGGCCCGGACCCATGGATCCACTGGTTGTTGAAGTAGTAGTTCACGCCGACGATATCGAGGTGCTTCGGGGTGCCGCCGAGCTGCGGCCAGGCGTGGCCCGCGATCATGTCCCAGCCCTGGAACTGGGCCTGCCGGTGCCCTTCGGCGGCGAAATACTCGTGCGGCCGGTCGGGGTGCGTGATCACGTTGATCACCGGGTCGGCGTGGACGAAGCGGGCGCGGGGCTCGACGGCCCAGATGGCGTCCATGGCGGCGATCGAGGCGCGGGCGAGCTGCACCTTGAGCTCGTGCCCCCGCCCCCGGGCGAAGGGGTTGAGGTAGGCGGCATCGCCCCCGCCCCAGGCGAAGAACGACACCTCGTTGACGGGCGCATAGAACGGGGTGGCGCCGGTCTCCTCGCGCACGAGGCGCGCCGCCGCGGCGCAGAAGCGGGCGAAGC
>CAXUMV010000493.1:0-2672 GCA_964252065.1 uncultured Lichenihabitans sp. | reverse complement strand
CCCGCGCGTGTCGCGCTCCTCGGCGCTCGCCTCGAAGGCCACGGGCTTCCCCATCGCCCGGGTCGCGGCCAAGCTCGCGGTCGGCTACACGCTCGACGAGATCGCCAACGACATCACGGGCGGGGCGACGCCGGCCTCCTTCGAGCCGACCATCGACTACGTGGTCACCAAGATCCCGCGCTTCGCCTTCGAGAAGTTCCCCGGCGCCGAGCCGATCCTCACCACCTCCATGAAGTCGGTCGGCGAGGCCATGGCGATCGGGCGCACCTTCGCCGAGAGCCTGCAGAAGGCCCTGCGCTCGCTCGAAACGGGCCTCACCGGCCTCGACGAGATCGTCATCGAGGGCCTGGGCAAGGGCGACGACCGCGCGACGCTGCGCGCCGCCCTCGGCCGCCCGACCCCCGACCGGCTGCTCAACGTCGCCCAGGCGCTGCGCCACGGCATGAGCCACGCCGACATCTACGAGGCCTGCCGGATCGACCACTGGTTCATCGAGCGCCTGCAGGAGATCGTCGACCTCGAGGGGCGGGTGCGCCGGCACGGCCTGCCGCGCACCGCCGGCCACCTGCGCCGCCTCAAGGCGGCGGGCTTCTCGGACGGCCGCCTCGCGGCGCTCGCAGGCCTCGCCGAGACGGAGGTGTCGGCCCTGCGCGCGAGCTTGGGCGTGCAGCCCGTCTACAAGCGCATCGACACCTGCGCGGCCGAGTTCGCCTCCCCCACGGCCTACATGTACTCGACCTACGCGGCGCCCTTCGCCGGTCCCCCGGTCTGCGAGGCGGCGCCCAGCGCGCGCGACAAGATCGTGATCCTGGGCGGGGGGCCGAACCGGATCGGCCAGGGCATCGAGTTCGACTACTGCTGCTGCCATGCCTGCTTCGCGCTGACCGAAGCCGGGTTCGAGACCATTATGGTCAACTGCAACCCCGAGACGGTGTCGACCGACTACGACACCTCCGACCGCCTCTACTTCGAGCCGCTGACCGCCGAGGACGTGCTCGCCATCCTGGCCAAGGAGGGGGAGCGCGGGACGCTCAAGGGCGTCATCGTCCAGTTCGGCGGCCAGACCCCGCTGAAGCTCGCGACCGCGATCGAGAAGGCCGGCATCCCGATCCTGGGCACCAGCGTCGACTCCATCGACCTCGCCGAGGACCGCGACCGCTTCAAGCGCCTGCTCGACAAGCTCGGCCTCACCCAGCCCAAGAACGGCATCGCCTATTCGGTCGAGCAGTCGCGCCTCGTGGCGGCCGGGCTCGGCTTGCCGCTCGTGGTGCGCCCGTCCTACGTGCTGGGCGGGCGGGCCATGGCGATCATCCGCGACCAGTCGGCCTTCGACGACTACCTGCTCGGCACCCTGCCGAGCCTCGTGCCCGCCGACGTCAAGGCCCGCTACCCCAACGACAAGACCGGCCAGATCAACACGGTGCTCGGCACCAACCCGCTGCTGTTCGACCGCTACCTGACGGACGCCACGGAGGTGGACGTCGACGCCCTGTGCGATGGGACCGACGTGTTCATCGCCGGCATCATGGAACATATCGAGGAAGCCGGCATCCATTCGGGCGACAGCGCCTGCTCGCTGCCGCCCCAGAACCTCTCGCCGGAGCTGATCTCCGCCATCGAGGCGCAGACACGCAAGCTCGCCCTCGCGCTCGAGGTCGGCGGCCTCATGAACGTGCAGTTCGCCATCAAGGAGGGCACGATCTACGTGCTCGAGGTGAACCCGCGCGCCTCGCGCACGGTGCCCTTCGTCGCCAAGGTCGTGGGCCTGCCGCTCGCCAAGATCGCGGCGCGGCTCATGGCCGGGGAGAAGCTGGCCGGCTTCGACCTCGCCTCGCGCGCGGCCATCGCCCATGTCGGCGTGAAGGAGGCGGTGTTCCCCTTCGCCCGCTTCCCCAACGTCGACACCGTGCTCGGGCCGGAGATGCGCTCGACCGGCGAGGTCATCGGGCTCGCCCGCTCCTTCGACGTCGCCTTCGCGAAAAGCCAGCTCGGGGGCGGCAGCAAGGTCCCGACCTCGGGCACCGTGTTCGTCTCGGTGCGGGACGCCGACAAGGGGCGCATCGCGCCCACCATCCGGCTCCTCAGCGAGCTCGGCTTCAAGATCCAGGCGACGGGGGGCACGCTGCGGGCGCTGCACGAGGCGGGGCTCCCGGCGACCAAGATCAACAAGGTGTCCGAGGGCCGGCCGCACGTCGTCGACCTCATCAAGAACGGGGGCATCCAGCTCGTCGTCAACACCACCGAGGGCGCCCAGGCCCTGGCCGACTCGCGCTCGCTGCGCCTCGCCGCCCTGATGGGAAAGGTGCCCTACTACACGACGCTGGCGGGCGCCGCCGCCGCCACCAAGGGCATCAAGGCGTACCTCGCCGGCGACCTCGACGTGCGAGCGCTGCAGGATTATTTTACCGATTGAGACGGCGGTCCTTGGGGCAGGCGCTTGCATCCGCTCGCCGGGGGCATGAACTTACGTCGCGCTCCGTGCGTTATGCCTCCCTGGTGTTTAGTGCCGAAAGAGTGTGGTGATGGATAAGGTGCCGATGACGGTGCACGGATTTTCGGCCCTCGAGGCCGAACTGAAGGTGCGCCAGCAGGAGGAACGGCCGCGGATCATCCAGGCCATCGCCGAAGCGCGCGCGCATGGCGACCTGTCGGAGAACGCCGAGTACCACGCC
>CAXUMV010000492.1:0-2686 GCA_964252065.1 uncultured Lichenihabitans sp. | reverse complement strand
GGGTGTCCTCGCGCGCCTCGGGGATGACCAGCGTCGCGAGCACGAAGCCGAGCAGGCCGATCGGCACGTTGATCCAGAAGATCCACCGCCAATGGGCGTAGGTCGTGATGAAGCCCCCGAGCGGCGGCCCCAGGATCGGCCCGAGCAGCGCCGGCATGGTCAGGTAGGCGAGCGCCTGCACGATCTCGTGACGGGGGACCGAGCGCAGCAGCACGAGGCGCCCCACCGGCACCATCATGGCCCCGCCGAGCCCCTGGACGATCCGGGCGCCCACGAAGGCGGGGAGTGATTCGGAGAAGCCGCACAGGATCGAGCCGCAGGTGAACACCACGATGGCGCCGCGGAAGATGGTGCGCGCCCCGAACCGGTCGGCCGCCCACCCGCTGGCCGGGATGAAGGCCGCCAAGCTGAGGAGGTAGGAGGTCAGCGCCAGCTTGAGCGCGATTGGATCCTCGTGCAGGTCGGCCGCGATGGCGGGCAGCGAGGTCGAGAGCACCGTCGAATCGAGGTTCTCCATGAACAGCGCGCAGGCGACGATGAGGGGGATGAGCAGGCGCTCGCGCAAGGATCGGTCCGGCATGGGGCGGAGCTAGAGCCACGAGATGGCGGCGGCAAGGCGGACGGGGAGGGTGGTTTACAGCGGGCGGCCTGTTCTCTAGATCGAAGCCTCGAAGGCAACCCCGACGGAACCCGGATGCGCGCCGAACCGCTGCAACTCGCCGAAGACATCAGGCAGTCCGTAGGACTGCTGAGGAGGCATCTTTGACGTCGAGACCGCGACGCGCCGTCTCGCCGAACTGAACGCCAAGGCCGAGGATCCGGACCTGTGGGCCGACGCCGCGCTCGCCCAGAAGGTGATGCGCGAGCGCACCGAGCTCGAGGACCGGCTCCGCGGCGTCGGCCAGCTCGAGCGCGAGCTCGAGGACGCCCTGATCATGGTCGAGCTCGCCGAGGCGGAGGGGGACGAGGCGGTCGAGCGCGACGCCATCGACCAGCTCAAGGCGCTGCGGGCCGAGGCGGGCCGCCGGCAGGTGGACGCGCTGCTGGCGGGCGAGGCCGACGGCAACGACACCTACATCGAGGTCCATTCGGGCGCCGGCGGCACCGAAAGCCAGGACTGGGCCCGCATGCTGTTCCGCATGTACGCCCGCTGGGCGGAGCGTCACAAGTTCAAGGTCGAGATCGTCGAGGAGACCGCGGGCGAGGAGGCCGGCATCAAGTCGGCGACCCTCCTGGTCAAGGGCCACAACGCCTATGGCTGGCTGAAGACCGAATCGGGCGTGCACCGCCTCGTCCGCATCTCGCCGTTCGACAGCAACGCGCGGCGTCACACGAGCTTCGCCTCGGCCTGGGTCTATCCGGTGGTCGACGACAAGATCAACGTCGACGTGAACGAGGGCGACTGCCGCATCGACACGTACCGGTCCTCGGGCGCCGGCGGGCAGCACGTGAACACGACCGACTCGGCGGTGCGCATCACCCACATCCCTTCGGGCATCGTGGTCGCCTGCCAGGCCGAACGCTCCCAGCACAAGAACCGGGCGGCCGCCTGGAACATGCTGCGCGCCCGCCTCTACGAGGTCGAGCTCGAACGCCGCGAGGCGAAGGCCAATGCGGACGCCGCGTCCAAGACGGAGATCGGCTGGGGTCACCAGATCCGCTCCTACGTCCTGCAGCCCTACCAGCTCGTCAAGGATCTGCGGACCGGCATGACCTCCGGCACGCCGTCCGAGGTGCTGGACGGCGACCTCGATCCCTTCATGGAGGCCGCCCTGGCGCACCGCCTGTCGGGCCGCACGATCGAGGTCGAGGACGTCGACTGACCGGGTCCGGGCAAGGCCGGGCCCCCGGGGTCCCGGCTCATTGGATCCGTCCCGTCAACGATCTCTTCAGCCTGACCGCGGCTTCTCCTCGGTTGCCCGTCGCGCGGCCCCTTGACGGCGGCCCGAAGGCGGCGAGCTAAGGGCTTCTTAACGCGTCTATGGGACCGTCCAGGTGCTGGTGGCTGAACCGCCGCTCGGCACTTGTACTGATGGATAGATGATCTGTCCAAAGCCTGCCGACCGAACGGCGTTCCCCCGCCGTCCCGTCTGAGCACAGTGCAACGGTGTTACGTGTCGACGACAAGTCTTCCTGCTGCCCGGGGATTCGACCCTGGGGCGGAGCCGGCGAAGCTCGTGGTCGTGTGCATGTTTCATGCCTGCAATGGCTTGGGTGGACCCGATGACCTCTCTCATTAGCAGCCTCACGCCCACGCAGGTCGCGGCGCTTTCGACGGCGACGATCAACGCGCTGACGACGAGCGATATCCAGGCCTTGAGCACCGCTCAGGCGGCAGCCCTGACCTCGGCCCAGCTGAACGCGTTGGGCACGGCGGATGCGGCGGCCCTGTCGGCGACGCAGGTCGCGGCCTTCGCGGTCAAGGCGGTGAGCGGGCTGACGCTGGGCCAGATCATCAATTTCGACACGGGCGGCCGTGTCCAGTACTTCACCGGGGCGCAGATCGGGGCCCTGTCGGGCGCCGACATCGGCGGGCTCAGCTCGGCGACGCTCGGGGCGCTGTCCACGGCCCAGCTCGGCGCCGTCTCCTCGAGCCAGCTCGCGGCCCTGACCACCGCCCAGCTCGACCACTTCGGCACGACCCAGCTTCACGCCCTGTCCTCGGCGCAGGTGAAGGGGCTGACCT
>CAXUMV010000491.1:0-2691 GCA_964252065.1 uncultured Lichenihabitans sp. | reverse complement strand
GGGCGATGTGGAACGTGTTGGGCCAGGCCACGTGGCGCGGCAGGTGGCCCGGCATGGCGACCGTGCCGTCGCGCAGGTCGCGGCGGCCTGAGGCCGTGATCGGGGCGCCGTTGCACCAGGCGCCGTGATGGACGATGGCCCCAAAGCTCTGGTCCAGCACGGGGGCGTGGACCACCCCGACGCGGGGTCGGCCGTCGGTCACGAGCGCGACCGACACCGCCCAGCGCGCGTCCCCGGCGCAGAAGCCGCGCGTCCCGTCGATCGGGTCGACGACGATGACGTGCCGGCGGCCGACGCGGCTGAGGTCGTCCGCCGACTCCTCGGACAGCCAGGCGGCCTCCGGGATCGCGGCCGAGAGCGTATCGCGGAGGTAGCGGTCGGCCGCATAGTCCGCCTCCGTCACGGGCGAGCCGCCCTCCTTGTACTCGATGTGGGCCGAGGTGCGTCCGCCGGGCCGGAAGTAGCCCAGCGCGATCTCGGCAGCCCCGATGGCCGCGGCCCGCAGGACATCCAGCACGCCGTGATGGTCGGTGGGAGCAACGTCGGGCAAGCGGGGTCCGGCTGGCGAGGGGCGGCCCCCGAACCGGGCCTTCCCGTGCGCTCTACCCGAAGCGGTCGCCCGCTGGCAAGGCTGGGCCGGCGCCAGGGTGCCGCAGGCGTCGACTCGCGCGAACAGGGGTCCTATGACGACCCGGCCAACGGCAGAGGACCCTCGCGTGCAGGCTTTCGACTCGGACGGCGTGCGGATCGCCTTCATCGACGAGGGACCGTCCGCCCCGCGCGGCCTTCCGGTCGTGCTGGTGCATGGCTTCGCCTCGACCCATGCGGTGAACTGGGTCGGCCCGCTCTGGGTCCGGACGCTCACGGAGGCGGGGCGGCGGGTCGTCGCGCTCGACAACCGCGGGCATGGGGAGAGCGGCAAGCCGCACGATCCGCAAGCCTATGCCACGGCCGTCATGGCGCAGGACGTGGCCCGCCTGCTCGACCATCTCGGCATTCTGCGCGCCGACGTGATGGGCTACTCCATGGGCGCGCGGATCACCGCCTTTCTCGCCCGCGACGCTCCGCACCGGGTGCGGGGCATCGTACTCGGCGGGCTCGGCCGGCATCTGGTGGATGGGGCCGGATTGCCGGGCAGCATCGCGGCGGCGATGGACGCGCCCGATCCTGCCGCTCTCGAGGACCCCATGCAGCGCATGTTCCGCAAGTTCGCCGACCAGAACGGGGCCGACCGCGTGGCCCTGTCGGCCTGCATCCGCGGCTCCCGCCAGTCGCTGAGCGAGGCCGAGGTCGGCCGCATCGCGGCCCCGGCGCTGGTCGCCGTCGGCACGCGCGACCCGATTGCCGGCGATCCGCACCGCCTGGCCGCCCTGTTCCCCGCCGGCCGTGCACTCGACATTCCCGACCGCGACCACAATCTCGCGGTCGGCGACAAGGTCTACAAGCGCGGCGTGCTCGCCTTTCTCGACGACCTCGACAAGGCGGACGAGCGCTGACGGTGATGCCCTTCTCCCGCTGGCGGGAGAAGGTGCCCGACAGGGCGGATGAGGGGACTCGCCGGCCGAGGATCCCCTCACCGGTCACGGCCT
The DNA here is from genome assembly GCA_964252065.1 of uncultured Lichenihabitans sp. Classification (GTDB taxonomy): domain Bacteria; phylum Pseudomonadota; class Alphaproteobacteria; order Rhizobiales; family Beijerinckiaceae; genus Lichenihabitans. The sequence goes on along the minus strand of CAXUMV010000491.1, from coordinate 1,102 downwards.
CGCCGTGCCACCTTCTCCCGCGGAGCGGGAGAAGGGCATCGTCCTGTTAGTCCAGCTCCACCACCGCGCCGTCCTGGATGGTGACGCGCCTGTCCATCCGGGCCGCAAGGTCGAGGTTGTGGGTGGCGATCAGGGCCGCGAGGCCGGTGGCCTTCACGAGGCCGGTGAGCGTCGTGAAGACGTGCTCGGCCGTGCGGGGGTCGAGGTTGCCGGTCGGCTCGTCGGCCAGCAGCACGTCGGGCGCGTTGGCGACCGCCCGGGCGATGGCGACGCGCTGCTGCTCGCCCCCGGACAGCTCCGCGGGCCGGTGCGCCTCGCGCGCCTTCAGGCCCAGATAGGCGAGCAGCTCGCGGGACCGCGCCGCCGCCTCCCCCCGCGACAGGCCGCGGATCAGCTGCGGCAGCATGATGTTCTCGAGCGCGGTGAACTCGGCCAGCAGATGATGGGCCTGGTACACGAAGCCGATCGTCGTCCGGCGCAAGGTGGTGCGGGCCGCATCCGCCATGGCGGCGGTCGGCGCCTCCCCGAGGAAGACCTCGCCCCCGTCGGGCTTCTCGAGCAACCCCGCGACATGCAGCAGCGTCGACTTGCCGGCGCCGGAGGGCGCCACCAGCGCCACGGACTGCCCGGGCCAGATCGCGAGATCGGCCCCGCGCAGGATGTCGAGCGTGGCTTCCCCCTGCACGTAGCGGCGGTCCACCCCGGCAAGCGTGATCGCGGCGGACCCCATCACTCGTACCGGAGCGCCTCGACCGGATCGAGCGTCGCGGCGCGCCAGGACGGGTAGAGCGTCGCGAGGACCGAGAGCAGGATGGTGAGCGCGACGACAGCCGTCACGTCCCCCGGCTCCACCCGCGAGGGCAGGTGCGACAGGAAGTAGATTTCCGAGGGGAACAGGTTGGAGTGGAACAGCGCGTTGATGCCGGCGCGGATGTGCTCGATGTTGGTGGCGACCAGCACTCCGAGCACCAGCCCCGCGAGCGTGCCCGCGACGCCGATCGTCGTCCCGGTGATCAGGAAGATGCGCAGGATCGCCCCCCGCGTCGCCCCCATGGTGCGCAGGATCGCGATGTCGGGGCTCTTGTCTTTCACCAGCATGATC
>CAXUMV010000490.1:2482-2697 GCA_964252065.1 uncultured Lichenihabitans sp. | reverse complement strand
GGTAGGACCACCAGGTGCGCAGGTCGTCAGCCAGCGCCATGAGGGTCAGCGCCGTGCCCTCCTGCTCGAGCACGGCGGCCAGGATGCACAGGCAATAGTTCGTGTAGAGGAAGCCCTCGGGCCAGGCGTGGGCGATGGCCCACGTCTCGTCATGAGGCGCGACCGCCTCGCCCGCCACGACGCCGGCCTCGACATGCACGGGGCGGGCGCTGATC
>CAXUMV010000490.1:816-2472 GCA_964252065.1 uncultured Lichenihabitans sp. | reverse complement strand
CTCCCGCAGCAGGAGCCCGGCCGCGAAGGTCACGAAGTCGCGCCGGTCCAGCCGGGCATAGTCCTTGTTGGCCGAGAACACCTCGGTCCAGTTCAGGAAGGCTTCCGTCAGCCGGGCGTCGTCGATCGTGAAGGCGAGCCCGTACCGCTCCGAGACGAGGCGGGCGTCGTGGCGGAACGAGGCCTTGAACCACCGGAGCTGCCGGACGCGGTGACGCACGTCCGGCACGTCCCCCACCTGGCTCTTCATGCTGAGATCCATGCTTCTCCCTCGTGGCGGGCGGACGTGACGATTGGGCAACACGTCTTTGACGGAATGACGACGGGTGGATTCGACGACACCGGAGGCCGTTTGAACATATTGACAGTCTGCGGATCAATTGTGCTAGCCTCATGTCAAAGTTGCGGTGAAGCAACCCATGAAGCGACATCGCGGCCCCGGCCGCGCGCCAGGGAGAGACACATGCCGCTGTGGCAGATCGCGCTGATCGTCCTGGTCGCCGCCTGGAGCATGCAGGCGCTCGGCACCTTCGTCCAGATGCGCCACTACAGCACGGTGATGGGCGAGGTGTCCGCGAGCTTCACCGACGGCTATCTCGGGGCGGGCAACGCCCGGTCCAAGCTGGGCGCCGGCGTCATCCTGCTGCTGGTTGTGGGTCCGGACCGCATCGTGCGCCGCCTGCTGGTGATGCGGGGCCGCAGCGTCTTCGCGCGATTCAGGCGCATCGCGACGCTCGAGGGCGAGAGCCTCGACAGCCTCGACGAGAATGCCCTGTTCCGGGACAAGGCGCATCGCGGCGCCCTGTCGGTGGCTCGCCTGCAGATCGAGAAGGCCGCGGCCCGAGCCGCCTAGGCGGGGCCGGGACAGAAAAGACAACGACGGTCGCTGAGGAGGACGGGATGGCTTTGATGATGATCGCCGATCATGCGAGCAGCATGATGGCGCACGGGGTGACGCTGGCGGCGCTGCAGGACGGGGCGGCGCAGGCCGCCCACCTGATCGGCGGCCACGGCGAGACGGTGCAGCGGACCATCGTGCTCGCGCAGCAGTCGGCCGATGCAGCCGCCCAGGCGCCGGCCAGCACGGCCGACGCGCTGGCCAAGTACCAGGACGAGGTCAAGAACCTGAAGCCGACCGCCGACCAGCTCGGCTGGCTCGGGACGATCGGCACGCACTTCATCGGCATGTTCCAGAAGGGCGGCGAGGTCTTCGTCGGCTTCGTCACCGGCATCATCCCCACTCTGGTGGTCCTGATGACCGCGTTCTACGCCATCACCGGCCTGATCGGCGAGGAGCGCGTCCACGGCTTCGCCCAGTCGATGGGTCGCGTCGCGCTCACCCGCTACACGGTGCTGCCGGTCCTGGCCGTGTTCTTCCTGACCAATCCCATGGCCTACACGTTCGGGACGTTCCTCGAGGAGAAGCACAAGCCCGCCTTCTACGACTCGGCGGTGTCCTTCGTGCACCCGATCCTCGGCCTGTTCCCGCATGCCAACGCGGGCGAGTATTTCGTGTGGGGCGGCGTGCTGGTCGCCCTGCTCGACCTCGAGAAGCGCGGCGTGCTGCCCGACGGATACCACGTCAAGCTGGCCATCTGGTACTTCATCGTCGGCCTCCTCGTCATCCTGCTCAAGGGCATCGTGACCGAACGCATCA
>CAXUMV010000490.1:0-806 GCA_964252065.1 uncultured Lichenihabitans sp. | reverse complement strand
CGAACTCTAAGAACGAAGGGGAGAACACGTTCATGGCGCTCGTCGAGACCAAGTACAGGGCCGTCAAGATCAGCCAGGGGTCGAACGGCTGGGGCGGCCCGCTCGTCATCAAGCCCGACAGCCAGCGGGACAAGATCGTCGCGGTGACGGGCGGCGGCATCCCCCCGATCGCCCGGCTCATCGCCGAGATGACCGGGGGCATCGCGGTCGACGGCTTCCGGCAGCCGCCGCCCGAAAGCGAGATGGCCTGCGTGATCGTGGATTGCGGCGGCACGGCGCGCTGCGGCGTCTACCCGCGCAAGCGCATCCCCACCATCAACCTCACCCCGGTCGGCCAGTCCGGGCCGCTCGCGCAGTTCATCACCGAGGACATCTACGTGTCCGGCGTGAAGGACAAGAACATCGAGTATGCGGACGGCTCGGCGGCCACAACGGCCGCCGGCGCGCCCAGCACCGCCGCGGTCGCCGCCGCCGCGGCCGCAAAGCCGACCCTGGCGCCCGAGACGGGCGGGGGCGGCTTCGTCAACCTGATCGCCAGCATCGGGCGCGTCATGGGCCGCGTGGTCGGCATCTTCTTCAACGCCGGCCGCCGCACCATCGACCAGGTGGTGCGCAACGTGCTGCCGTTCATGGCCTTCGTGACCATGCTGATCGGCATTATCCTCTACACCGGCGTCGGCGACATCATCGCCAAGCCGATGGGCCCGCTCGCCAACAACATCGTCGGCCTGATGATCATCTCGGTCATCTGCGGCCTGCCGTTCCTCTCCCCGATCCTGGGGCCGGGGGCGGTCATCGCCCAGGTC
>CAXUMV010000489.1:2440-2702 GCA_964252065.1 uncultured Lichenihabitans sp. | reverse complement strand
ACACTACGGCCTGTTCGCCAGCGGCACCCGCGTCGCCAACATCGCCCGGATCAGGAGCCTGCTCGCACCGGCGTCCCGCGCGGCCGACGGCGACCCCGGTCCCGCTCGCGCCGTCGAGGGCCATGCGCGTCGGCCCGACCGTGCCTCCCCGCCTCGCGACGGGCTTCACGACGGTCCAGCCAGCTCAAGGGCACGGGCCAGCGTCCCCGAAGCGGGTCCCGGCCGTCCCGTCCTCGACCGCCAGCGTGACCGCCCAGCCCAA
>CAXUMV010000489.1:0-2430 GCA_964252065.1 uncultured Lichenihabitans sp. | reverse complement strand
GGCCGCCCAATCGCCATAGGGCTCGCGAGATCGGCAGCCGCGTGGCGCCACCGCGGTTCCGCCCCCTGGAGGCTTTCGAACGCCGGCCCGCGGCCGCAATCGAACCCGCGCTTCAGGGCCGGCATCCGAAACCCTTCACACTTCCGGACATGAGCTCGCTGCCGGGAAGCGGACGTTCGTCGCCGCAACGCGAGTACGGCCGGTTCACCTCCCGATCCAGACATCGCGCTGCCCGAACTCGAGGCCGCATCTGGCCGGAAAGCTGCCTGTCTGCTTCAAGGTTAGAGGGGCAGAGAAGCAGACGGACGTCAATGCTTTCGCGCCCGCTGCGAACCTGGAGTTCTCTGCGACGTCCGCTGATGCAGTTAAGACGGCGGGCACTTCGAAGGGCGATGTCCGGAGCCGGAACCCTTCTTCGATGGCCTGAGAGGCCCGCTAAATCCCGGTCCACGCAACGCCCATTCGGGCGTACCGCCGCCGAGAGCGTGCTCCAGGCAATTGCCGATATGAAGCTTCAATATCTTAGTTGCGCGCTGTGAGTTGCGCTGCAGCGCACATTCAAGCAGCTGGGCGTGCTCCAGTACCGAAATTTCGCCCCTGAAAATGACCGCGATCGTCAGGTAGCGCAGGTACCGGTCGTGGATCGAGGCGTAAGTCTCTAGCAGCACGCGTGAGCCGCAGGCCGAAATCAATGTCCGGTGGAACTCCCGGTCCGCCTGCCTGATCTGTGTCAGATCGTCCTCGGTCCCGGCAAGCATACGGCTTTCAAGCACCGCCAATTTGTGGTGCGCGGCTACGACCCGGGATTCCCAATCGAGATCCCCGACCGCAAACGAGAGCGCGACGGCGTGTCCCTCGAGGAGGATCCGAAGCGCAGCGACCTCCCTGAACTCGGACGGGGTCGCGGGAGCAACCTCAAAGCCGCGCTGGCCCTCCGCGACGACCAGCCCCTCGGAGGCCAGCCGGCTTAGCAACTCCCGCATCGTTCCGACGCTTGCGCCGTAACGCCGGCTCGCATCCTCCAGGCGGAGCCGCTCACCGGCAGCAAGGTGTCCGAATAGGATATCGGCGCGAATGCGGGCGTAGACAACCTGGCCGATCGTTTCGCCCGCGGTCCCGTCGCCGTCGAATTGCAGGAGCGTGCCCATGGGCGGCTTCTACACCCCACGCTTTACAAAGCAACATTTTATATCTTGCGGAACATCCAATGGTCGCCTAATCGTCAATCAGCAGGCGGAGACCCGGGATCCCGGTGAACTCTGCCGCAACGACCTCGAGGCGAGGTCGTCCCCGAGGAAGCGCCGTTGAACTACTCGCTCGATTTCGGGCCGGTTCTCACCGGTTTCCCGGACCTGCTGAAGGGATGCGCCGGCACGCTGTTCCTGGCGATCAGCGGGATGACGCTCGCCCTCGTGATCGGGATCGGCGGCGTCGCGCTCCGCGATTCCTCGATCAGGGCGATGCGGTGGCTCGTCATAGCGTTCGTGGAGCTCATTCGGAACACGCCGTTCCTGGTCCAGATCTACTTCGTCTTCTTTGCCCTGCCGCTGGTCGGCGTGCGATTGAACCCCACACCCACCGCCATCCTTGCGCTCGGGCTGAATGGCGGCGCCTACGCCATCGAGATCATCCGCGGCGGCGTCCAGTCCATCCACAAAGGTCAGATCGAGGCCGGGTTGGCGCTCGGGCTGCACAAGGGCGACGTGTTCCGCTTCATCGTGCTCCGCCCGGCGCTGCGGGCCGTGTTCCCGTCGCTGACGGGCCAGTTCATCATGCTGACGCTGACGACCAGCATCGCGTCCGCGATCGCCGCCTACGAGCTGACATCCGTCGCAAAGCTGATCGAGAACGAATCCTTCCGCAGTTTCGAGGTCTACGGCACCATCACGCTGCTCTACCTGGCGATATCTTGGGCGATGATGAGGATGTTCTCCCTCGTCTCCTGGCGGTTCTTCAGCTACCCGGTGAAATAGGGAAACGGGATGGGCGCGCCGGAATTACTCTTTCTGTTACAAGGGCTGAAGTGGACGTTGTTCCTGTCCGCGGTCGGCTTCCTGGGCGGCGGCGTCGCGGGGCTCGTCGTCGCACTCGCCCGCACGTCGGGCCGGCCGGTGCTCGAGCGCGGGACGGCCGGCTACATCGCCCTGTTCCAGGGCACGCCGCTGCTGATGCAACTCTTCGTGGTGTATTACGGTCTCGCCCTCTTCGGCCTGGAGCTCGAAGCCTGGCAGGCTGTCGCGCTCGGCTTCACGCTGAACGCCAGCGCCTTCCTCGGCGACATCTGGCGCGGGTCGATCGAGGCGGTGCCGCGCGGGCAGACGGAGGCGGCCCGGGCGCTCAGCCTCGGCTATGTGTCCCGCATGAAGGACGTCGTCCTTCCGCAGGCGCTCCGGATCTCGCTTCCGGCGACCATCGGCTTCCTCGTGCAGC
>CAXUMV010000488.1:0-2708 GCA_964252065.1 uncultured Lichenihabitans sp. | reverse complement strand
GCACCTCATTCGTAATGAGGGGGTCGGGGGTTCGAATCCCTCTTGCGGCACCAGCGATATGATCCAGCAGCGAACCCGGCGTCGTCAGGGCGGGTTTTCGAGATTTGATGCCGCAGCCGCATCGTCACTCGGCGGCAGGTGGCCTGCCGGGGGCCAGGAGCTTGAGCGTTGCGGCGCCGAGCGCCGACTTGAGGACCGCGCCGATGAGGAACGGCGTTACGCCGAGGGCGATAGCCTTTGCGGGTCCGATCATGGCGGCCAGCCATGCCGCACCGAGGACGAGGCACAGCATGTTGCCGATCAGCATGCCGAGGAAGGCGAGGCCGACCCGATCTCCGTTCCATCCGCGTTCGGCCAGCCAGCCCGTGAGCGCCCCGACGAGCGGGAACGCGAACAGGTAGCCGGCCGTGGGGCCCACGAAACGGTGCAGGCCCGACGCACCGGACAGGACCGGTAGGCCGATGGCCCCTTCGACGAGCCATGCGACGATCGTGAGGCCGCCGAGACGCCAGCCGTACAGCGCGCCGATCAGGGCGACGGCGAAGGTCTGCATGGTGATCGGCACCGGGACCATGGGCACCTGGATGTTGGACGACAGGGCCAGAAGCATCGTGCCGAGGACGACGGCGGCCAGCTGCCAGATCAGGGGGCGGCGTTGCAGGTCGAGCGGACTGAAGAGGGGCCTTGCGGTCTGAGCGGCGGCGGCGTTCATGGGTGGTCCTTGCGATGGACGGGTGGCCGATCGGGCTGGCTGGATCGGCCTTGATCGGGCGCAAGGATGGGACATCGATCAGGTTCCGCCAAGCGCCGGTTTGCGGAGGCTGTTGCCGCCGGCTGTTGTCGGGCTTGGTGCCGTGTCGAAGGCCATGGATTTTGAAGCGCAGAGGATCCCCTCATCCGCCCTGTCGGGCACCTTCTCCCGCGCAGCGGGAGAAGGGCATTGCCCGTCGCCGTGGATCGTATTGCCGATCGAGGTTTGGTAAGAAAAATTCTATGGACAGACACGGGATGCTTCGTGTCTTCCGCTATACAGCATAGATGTTGGCCTCTCGTTGGAGATGCCGCCGCGTTGAACGCCGCATCACGGCTCGCCTTGCGGTGCGAAACTTTGGTTCCTTGAAGCGCGGGCGGTCCTGCGATATCGCTGGACCGGGCGGTCTGGGAGCGTGAGTGGCGGCGATGTGCGGCATTGTCGGGTTGTTCATCAAGGACAAGGCGCTCGAGCCGGAGCTTGGGCATCTGCTATCGGGCATGCTGACCACGATGTGCGACCGGGGACCCGACAGCGCGGGCTTTGCGGTCTACGGCACGGCCCAGCAGGGCGCGGCCAAGATCACGCTGCAGTCGGCGACGCCGGACGAGGCGTTCGCGGGTCTCGCGGCCGCGATCGGCGCTTCGACCGGCACAGACGTGTCGCTGCATCGCAAGAGCACGCATGCCATCCTGAGCGTTCCGGCCGACAGGGTCGACATGGTCCGCGCGGCGATCAGGCGGGACCATCCCGCGATCCGCATCATGGGCACCGGCGACACGATCGAGATCTACAAGGAGGTGGGCTACCCCACCGATGTCGCGAGGCGCTTCGGGCTCGACGGCATGGGGGGCACGCACGGCATCGGCCACACCCGCATGGCGACCGAGTCGGCCGTGACGACACTGGGCGCCCACCCGTTCTCGACCGGGCCCGACCAGTGCCTCGTGCACAACGGCTCGCTGTCCAACCACAACAACCTGCGCCGCGAGATGAAGCGCGAGGGCATGGCGTTCGAGACCGAGAACGACTCCGAGGTCGCGGCCGCCTATCTCACGACGCAGATGGACAAGGGGCTCAGCCTCGGCCAGGCGCTCGAGAAGAGCCTTGCGGATCTCGACGGGTTCTACACCTTCGTGGTCGGCACCAGGACCGGCTTCGGCGTGCTGCGCGACCCGATCGCCTGCAAGCCCGCCGTGCTGGCCGAGACCGGCCGCTATGTCGCCTTCGGGTCGGAGTACCGCGCGCTCGCGGGGCTGCCGGGGATCGACGAGGCGCGGGTGTGGGAGCCCGAGCCTGCCACCGTCTATTTCTGGGAGCGCTGAGGCATGCCCACCGTCGATCTCGCCACGACCCCCCTGCGCGAGCTCAACCAGGCCCTCCACGCCCAGGCGCCGGGAACCAACGAGACCGTGTGGGAGATCGCCAACCCGCGCGGTTCGCACGCGGTCGCGGTGGGCGTCGACGCGCCGATCGCGATCGAGATCCGGGGCAGCGTCGGCTATTATTGCGCCGGCATGAACCGCCAGGCTTCCATCACGGTGCACGGCTCCGCCGGTCCCGGGGTGGCGGAGAACATGATGTCGGGGGCGGTGCTGGTCAGGGGCGACGCCAGCCAATATGCCGGGGCGACCGGCAAGGGGGGCCTCCTGGTGATCGAGGGCAACGCCTCCTCGCGCTGCGGCATCTCGATGAAGGGCATCGACATCGTGGTGCGCGGCAGCATCGGCCACATGTCGGCCTTCATGGCGCAGGCCGGCAACCTCGTGGTCTGCGGCGATGCCGGCGACGCGTTGGGCGACTCCATCTATGAGGCCCGGCTGTTCGTGCGCGGATCGGTCAAGAGCCTGGGGGCCGACTGCATCGAGAAGACCATGCGCCCCGAGCATGTGGCGCTGGTGGCGGCGCTGCTCGAGCGGGCCGGCATCACGGATGTGCCGGCCTCCGCATTCAGGCG
>CAXUMV010000487.1:2133-2715 GCA_964252065.1 uncultured Lichenihabitans sp. | reverse complement strand
ACGATGCCGCCGACCGAGATGCCCCCGAAGCCGACCCCGTGATAGCCGCGCTCGCGGCCGATCAGGCGCTGGCGCGAGCCGTGCCCGCGGACGTTGTGGTAGGCGAGCGCGATCTTGAGCGCGGTGTCGACCGCCTCCGAGCCGGAATTGGTGAAGAACACGTGGTCGAGATCGCCGGGGGCGAGCGCCGCGATGCGCGAGGCGACCTGGAAGGCCTTGGGGTGGCCGAACTGGAACGCGGGGGCGTAGTCGAGCTCCGCCGCCTGCGCCTGGATGGCCTCCACGATGCCGTCGCGGTTGTGACCGGCGTTGCAGCACCACAGGCCCGCCGTGCCGTCCATCACGGCCTGCCCCTCGGGCGTGTAGTAGTACATCCCCTTGGCACGCGCGATCATGCGCGGATTGCGCTTGAACGAGCGGTTCGGCGTGAAGGGCAGCCAGAAGGCCTCGAGGTCGTTCGGCACGTCGACGGCGGCGGACCGGGCGGCGGAGGACTGCGGCATGGCGGAAGCTTTCGCGGGGAACGGGCGGGGGCGCCACCTCTGCTTCTAGCGCGGCGCCTGCACCAGGGAAACAGGCTTC
>CAXUMV010000487.1:0-2123 GCA_964252065.1 uncultured Lichenihabitans sp. | reverse complement strand
CCTCTCGGTCCTGCTCTCGACCGCGATCAGCGCCGAGATCGGCGGCGTCAGCCCCTCGGGCGGCAGCGGCTTCGAGGCGCTGCACGGCCGTGGGTCAGGCCGACGGTCCCGGCCAAGCCCTTCTCCCGACATCGTCGCGCGTCGCTATTCCTCGCTCACGACCTCGGCGTCGACCTCGATCAGGCTGCCGGCCTGGGACAGGCTGACCACCTGGCGCACGGCGGTCGTCGGGCGGAACCCGCCGAGCTTGGCGGCGGCCATGCGATGCACGGTCGCCTTGGCGCCGGGCACGGCGACATAGGCCGACACCGCGACGATGTCCTCGCGCCCGAGCCCGGCCGCCTCGATGAGGGTCGCCAGGTTGTCGAACACCTGCGCGGTCTGCGCCTCGAGCCCCTCGGGCAGCGTGCCGTCGGGCCTGACGCCCGGCAGGGCGGAGACGACCAGGCGCTTGTAGGCCGCCCCGGTCAGCACGCCGTGGATGGGGCGGGGCGTCGTGGCGTCGGGCTGGGCGACGGACAGAAAGCGGGGCATGCGACCTCGTGCATCGGCGCTGCGCAGGCCCGCCTCGGGTCCACCATGGCGCATCGCCGCCCGGGCGCAAGCCCGTTGGATGCCGCGGCGGTCCGCCAAATCGCGGCTTGACGCGGGCAAGGCCGGGCGGTAGCGCCGGGCCCATGGCTCCCTCCGAGGTTTCCGCCCGGCAACCGCATGCCGCCTCGTGTCCGACTGGGCTCGGCGAGCTCGCCGGCCGCTACGACGTGCTGCTGTGCGATCTCTGGGGCGTCATGCACGACGGACGGCGCGCCCTGCCGGAGGCGGTCGAGGCCGCGACGCGGTTCCGGCAGGCGGGCGGCACGGTGGTGTTCGTCACGAACTCGCCGCGGCCGCGCGAGTCGGTCCTCGCGCAGATCGCGGCGTTCGGCGTTCCGGACGGCGCCTTCGATGCCCTCGTCACCTCGGGCGACGTGACGATCGCCGCCATCGCGGCCGAGGGACGCCGGCCCCTCCACCACATCGGGCCGCCCCGCGACCTCGAGCTGTTCGAGGCCGTGCACCGCCGCAGCGGGACGGCGCCGCGCCTCGGCGCCTTGCCGGAAGCCGAACTCGTCGTCGTCACGGGGCTGTTCGACGACCGGACCGAGACGCCGCGCGATTACAAGGACACCCTGGCGGCGATGCGCGCCCGCGATGTCGTCATGATCTGCGCCAATCCCGACATCGTGGTCCATATCGGGGAGACGCTCGTCCACTGCGCCGGGGCGCTGGCGGAAGCCTATGCGGCGATCGGGGGCCGGACGCTGCTGGCCGGCAAGCCGCACGCCCCGATCTATGCCGCGGCCCTCGCCCTCGCCGAGGCGGCCCGCGGCCGGCCGGCCGAGCGCGCCCGGGTGCTGGCCGTGGGCGACGGGCTCGTGACCGACGGCGCCGGCGCGGCGCGTGAGGGGGTCGACTTCCTGCTGGTCACGAGCGGCATCCACCGCGACGAGTTCCACCCCGACCCGGACGTGTCCCGCGAGGGGCCCCGCTATGCCGACCGGCTCGCGGCGCTCGCCTCGCCCCCGCGCTACGCCATGCCCTCTCTATGCTGGTGACCGGAACGGGCCGGGACGGCTTTGCGACGCACCGGTTGTCGTGGGACGGCGCGGGCGTGCCGGGCTCCCTGCGCGGCGCCGTGGTGGCGATCGGCAATTTCGACGGCCTGCATCGCGGCCACGAGGCGGTCATCGCCCGGGCCAAGGGGCTGGCGGCCCGGCTCGGCCGCCCGTGCGCGGTCTGCAGCTTCGAGCCCCATCCGGCCGACTTCTTCGCCGGGCGGAACGTCCTGTTCCGGCTGACCCCGGAGCCCGCCAAGGCGCGGGCGCTGCAGCGGCTCGGCGTCGAGGCGCTGGTGGTGCTTCCCTTCGATGCCCGCATGGCGGCGCTGTCGGCCGACGCCTTCGTCAAGGAGGTGCTGGTCGACCGGCTCGGCATCGCGGCCGCGGTCGTCGGCTACGATTTCCATTTCGGCCGCGGCCGGACCGGGACGCCGGCGAGCCTTGCGGCGGCGGGCGCGGCGCACGGCTTTGTGGTGGACATCATCGACCGGATCGTGACCGATGGGCGCGGCGCGCTCGCGGCCG
>CAXUMV010000486.1:0-2724 GCA_964252065.1 uncultured Lichenihabitans sp. | reverse complement strand
TCGTGCTGCTGCGCTGCACCGGCGCGCAAGGCCCCTTCCGCGACCCCGACACGGTCGCGCTGCACGGAGTCGTGACCCTCGCGGCGCTGGCCGGGCACGAGACCGCTGTCGCTTTCTGACCTCCCAACGAAAGGGGACCACCCGATGTCTGCTTCGCCCGGCAAGAGCCTGCTGCTGCGCGTCAACACCACCGGCTCGACCTTCGTGACGGCGGGCGGGCTGCGCACCAAGCAGGTCAAGCGCAGCGTCGCCAAGGTCGACGTCACCACCGCCGACTCCGCCGGCCACTGGCAGGAGCTGCTGCCCGGGGCGGCGGTCCAGTCGATGTCCTTTTCGGCGACCGATTTCGTGTGGCTGAACGATGCCGCCTACGCGGCCTTCCGGACCGCCTTCGAGGCCGGCACCCTGCTGGTCTGCCAGATCGTCTACCCGGGCGCGGGCTACTACCAGGGCAATTTCGTCGTCACCCAGCTCGACGACCAGGCGCCCTTCGACAAGGAGATCGCCTCGTCGCTGACGCTCGACAGCTCGCAGCAGCCCGTCTGGACCACGGGGGCGCCCGCGTGATCCGGACCGCGCCGCAAGCGGCCGGGCGGGGTCCGGCCATCAATCCCCTGCGCGGCGAGTTCGAGCTGCCGGTCGCGGGCGAGCCCTGCCGCTTCGACACGCGCCTGTCCACGGTCGCTCTGATCGAGACAGCCTGCGGCGAGCGGGCCATCGTCGAGATCCTGAACGGCATCATCGCCGAGCGACGGGCGCGAGACGTGATGCCGCTGCTCGCGGCCGCGCTGGTCGCCGCCGGCCGGGGCCCGGCCGAGGCCGAGGCGTTGGCGGCATCGGCCACCGTCGGAGAGGCCGAGGCCTTCGTGCTGGCGCTCATCTTCGCGCTCGGCTTCACGGTCGGTCGGCCGGGGGAGCGTGGCGGTGCGCCCCCTTTGGCCGAAGCGAGCAGTGGCGGCGCTGGCGCGAGTTCGCGCTCGGCGGCCTGAGATGGAGCGAGGCGGCGTTCTGGGACTGTTCCTGGCGCGGCCTCGCGGAGGCGTTCTCGGGCTACCGCCGCTTCACGCTCGGCCTCGATCCCGACGACGAGCCGGTGAGCCAGGGCGAGGCGCGCCGGCTCGACCATGCGCTTCAGGCCTGGCAGCGCACCGGCCGATGGACGGAGGACCACGATGGCTGAAAGCGCAGGCGACCTCACCTTCGCGTTCGGCGCGGATTTTTCGGGTTTTACGCGCGAGGTCGACAGCGCGGGCGCCAGGCTCGACGCCCTGTCCAAGGCCGCGGCCGGCCTCGCGCCGGCCCCGGACCGCGGTCCCCTCCGGATCGGCGGCTTCGGGCAGGCGGCCGGCGCGCTCGCGGGCGGCGACGACCAGGCCCGCCGGACGCTCTCGAGGCTGGCCGACCAGCTCGCCCTCGTGCAGACCACCGGCGCGGCCCACGACGCCATCGTCGAGCACATGAAGATCGAGACCGAGCAGGCAAGGCTCGGGACGGACGCGACCCTCGCCCAGAAACAGGCCGTGGCCTCGCTCGTCGGGCAGATCGACGCCGCCAAGGCCTCGCAGAAGGCGCTCGCGGCCCAGCAGGCCGCCGTCAACGAGGCCTGGAGCTTTGGGGCGGACGCCATCACGCGCGGCCTCGACGGCGTCATCCTGCGCGGCCAGCGGCTGCAGGACGTGGCGCGCTCCCTGCTGACGAGCTTCGCCCGGCAGGGGCTCGAGGGAGCGCTGACCGGCGGGGGTGCCTTCGCGGGGCTGTTCGGCACCGCGGGGCAGGGCGGCCGGACCGGCGGGCTGTTTGGGGCGCTGCAGGGCCTGTTCTCCGGCGGGCTCGGCGCGGCCGGCCCTGGGACCGGGGCCATCGATGCGGCCTTTGCGGGCCTCTACGCGGGCGGTGGCACGATCGGCGCCGGGCGCTGGGGCATCGTGGGCGAGCGCGGCGCGGAGGTCGTGGCGGGGCCCGCGACCGTGACGCCCTGGAGCAGGCTGCCCCGGGGAGGCGCCGCGGCCGGCGCCGGGGCGCAGACGATCAATTTCAACGTCACCACGCTGGACGCGCCCTCCTTCGCCCGCTCGGAGACGCAGATCGCCGCCGTGCTGGCCCGCGCGGTCGGCCGTGGCCAACGGAACGGCTGAGCCATGAGCGGTTTCAACGAGGTCCGGTTCCCGACAGACGTCGCGCTCGGGGCCAGGGGCGGCCCGGAGCGGCGCACCGACGTCGTGACCCTCCGGTCCGGCGCCGAGCAGCGCAACGCCATCTGGGCGGACGCGCGCCGCAAGTACCAGGCGGGCTACGGGGTCAAGAGCTTCGTCCAGCTCGAGGCGGTGCTCGCCTTCTTCGAGGCCCGGCGCGGGCGCCTCTACGGCTTCCGCTGGAAGGACCGCTTCGACTATCGCTCCTGCGCTTCGCCCGGGGTGCCGGCGGCGACCGACCAGCGGATCGGCACGGGCGACGGGACCACGGCGGCCTTCCAGCTGACCAAGACCTACGGGGGCGCCGTGACCCCCTATGTGCGGCCGATCCGCAAGCCGGTCGCCGGCAGCGTGACGGTCGCGGTGGGTGGCCTCGTGCTGAGCGCGACGCAGTTCGCCGTGGATGCCACGACCGGCCTCGTCACGCTGGCGGCCGGCCATGTGCCGGCGGCCGGCGCGGCCGTGACGGCGGGCTTTGCCTTCGACGTGCCGGTCCGCTTCGACACCCCAAAACCTTTTACGACAACATGAC
>CAXUMV010000485.1:0-2750 GCA_964252065.1 uncultured Lichenihabitans sp. | reverse complement strand
GCCCGGCGCGCAGGATGCGGAACGCGAAGGCGCCGTCGACCACCGCGGGGTCGTGGGCCGGCTCGCCCCAGGCGTCGCGGACCTGCCGGACGAAGGGCTCGGGCAGCCTCGCCAGCAGCCGCTCGTAGTCGTCCAGCGTGAGAACAGGCTCGCTCGGTCCTTCGGTCAGGTGGCGCATGAGCTCCGGCAGGCCCGGCAGCGCGCCGACCCCAAAACCCTCGGCTCGTAGGCGGGCGTGGATCGCGGCGAGGCTGGCCGGCGTGTCGAGGCCGACCGCGTAGCCGGCGCGGCCGGTGCGGCCCGGGTAGTCGGACAGCACGCAGGCAAGCCGCCGCTCGGGGCGCGGCACCCGGCGCAGGCGGGCCCAGGCGAGCGCGAGGTTTGCCGCGTGCGGGACGCGGTCGGGCTCGGGCGCATGCGCCAGGGCGACGAAGTCGAGCGCCGCGCTGCGGGGCCGCTCCGCCTTGAACGACAGCGCGCCCGCCAGGATGCGCCCGTCCACCTCCGGCAGCACGACGTTCATGGCGAGATCGGCGGCGCCCAGCCCCCGGCTCGAGGCGGCCCATTGCTCGCGCGTGGCGCCCGACAGCACCACCTGGAGCACGGGGACGCCCGTCCGGTCGGTCGGGGACCCGCACCGGCCGAGGCGGGCCGAGAAGGCGGTGGTGTTCAGCACGATGTCGGGCCGCAGGGCCGCGAGGCGCTCGCCCAGCGCCGCCTCGGCCCCCCCGTCCTTGAGGCTCGTCACGAACAGGCTTGTGACGCGCGCGCCCCGCTCCGCGAGGGCGTCGGCCAGCGCCGTGACCGGCGCCGTGTCGGCGGCGGCGACGATCGATCGGTAGAGCAGGATCAGCGCGTGAGGTGCCCCGGCCCGGCCCGGCCGGTAGCCGGCATCGCCGATCTCCACAGCGACGCACCAGCCGCACGTCGTCCGGCCGGCAGCCGGCCTCGAAGCGCCCGACGTCCGGCAGCGGGCGCGGCGCCTGCCAGCCGACCGGCCGGCCGGCGGCGGCCGCGAGGCGACGCAGCGCCTGCTCGACGTTCCAGGCCCCGCCGGCCTGGAAGCAGCGCCACAGGAAGTCGAGATCCGCCTCGGGGAGGGTCGAGGCCTCGGCGAGCCGCGGGTCGGGACGGCCGTCGCCCGGCACCACGGCCAGCGCGATGCCGTGCCGCCGCGCCGCGGCCGCGACCTCGTCGATGCCATAGCGCCAGTAGTCGAGCCCGCCGAGCAGCCGGATCAGCACCCCGCGCGCCTGGGCGACGACCCGCTCGACATAGAGGTCGACCGACAGCGGGTGCTTGAGCTGGGCGAGCCGCGCGAGCCTCAGCGCCGGCAGGGCCTCGCCTGCCGCGGCGTGGGCGGCGGCCGCCACGTGGAGGTCGCTGTCGGTGAAGGACAGGACCACGAGGTCGGCCGGGCTCTGCCCGAGATCGACCGCGCCGCCCTCCTGGTCTAGCGAACCGCCAAGGATCGGCAGCAGGTGCATCGGTCAGGCGGCCATGTCGGCGAGCGCCGCGCGGACCGCCGCCCCGTCGAAGCCTTTCTCCGCGATCACGACGAGCCGGCCCTGGCGCGCTTCGCCCGTCCGCCAGGGCCGGTCGTAGGCGTGGCGGAACCGGGCCCCCACGCCCTGCACCAGCAGGCGCATCGGCTTGCCGCGGACCTCGACGAAGCCCTTGATGCGCAGCACGTTGTGGCGGCCGGCGAGGTCGGCTAGCTGCGCCGCGAAGGCGGCCGGATCGGTCACGGCCGGCAGGTCGACCACCATGGAGTCGAAATCGTCGTGGTCGTGACCCTCTTCGGCGTCGTGGTGGGAGGGCCGGGCCGCGAGATCGTCCTCGGCGGCGGCCGCAAGGCCGAGCAGGACCGTGGGGTCGAGCCGGCCTTCGGTCGTCGCCACGATCTTGACCGCGCGGGGGACGGTGGCCGCGATGGCGCGCCGTACGGCGGCCAGCGCCGCCTCGTCGACGAGGTCGGTCTTGTTCAGCACCACGAGGTCGGCGCAGAGGAGCTGGTCCTCGTAGACCTCCTCCAGCGGGTTGTCGTGGTCGGCCGCCCCGTCGGCCTCCCGCTGCCGGGCGAGTCGTGCGGGATCGTCGGCGAAGCGCCCGGCCGCGACCGCTGCGGCATCCACCACGGCCACGACGCCGTCCACCGTCAGCTTCGCCCGGATGGCCGGCCAGTCGAACGCCTTCACGAGCGGCTTGGGCAAGGCAAGGCCCGAGGTCTCGACGATGATGTGGTCGGGTTTCGGGTCGCGCGCGAGCAGCGCCTCGATGGCGGGGATGAAGTCGTCGGCCACGGTGCAGCAGAGGCACCCGTTGGCGAGCTCGACGATGTTCTCCTCCGGACAGCTGTCGATGCCGCAGGAGCGCAGGATGTCGCCGTCGACGCCGACGTCGCCGAACTCGTTGATGATGAGCGCGAGGCGACGGCCCGCGGCCCGCTCCAGCACGTGGCGGATCGTCGTGGTCTTTCCCGCGCCCAGAAAGCCCGTGATGACCGTGACGGGGGTCTTGGCCAGGGACGTCATGCGATCACCCTCGAGGGTTGCGGATCCGTGCCGGGCGCAGCGCCGGGGAGCGGGGGAAAACGGGCCACGACGCCCTTCTTGATGGCATCGACGCGCAGCTTCCACGGGATCAGGCCGTCCGGCGTCGCGGCGTAGAGCCGGGCCGCATCGAGGATGACCGCCGCCCCACTCTCGGCCGGCAGGTCGCCGTAGACGTAGGTCCACTTGCCCGGGGCC
>CAXUMV010000484.1:0-2755 GCA_964252065.1 uncultured Lichenihabitans sp. | reverse complement strand
ATGCGTGCTGAGCCTGTCGGCCAACACCAGCTTCGTCGGCTTCCCGCGCATGTGCCGCATCGTGGCGCAGGACGGCTACCTGCCCCGCGCTTTTGCGGTCGCCGACCGCCGGCTCGTGTTCTCCATCGGGATCTTCGTGCTGACCGTCACGGCCGGCGCGTTGCTGGTCGTGTTCGGCGGCATCACGGACCGGCTGATCCCGCTCTTTGCGATCGGGGCCTTCCTGACCTTCTCGATGAGCCAGATCGGCATGGTGGCCCATTGGCGGCGCCAGGGTGGGTGCAACGGGACGCGGCTTGCGATCAACGGGGTGGGCGCGGCGACCACGGTCGCGGCCCTCATCGTGATCCTCGCGGCGAAGTTCGTGGACGGCGCCTGGATCACCGTGCTGGCCATCCCGGCCATCATCGCCCTGCTGATCGCCATCCGCCGCTACTACGACCGGCTCGACGCGGCGCTCGCGTGTTCGGGACCCATCGCGCTCGAGGAGACCGAGCCGCCGACCGTGCTGGTCGCCCTCGAAGGCCGCAACCGCATGACGGACCGTGCGCTCGAGATCGCCATGACGCTGTCGCCCGACGTCGTGGCGGTCCACCTGCTGAGCGTCGCGGGGCCGGAGGCCGAGGACGACGGCCGGCAGCTGACGGAGCGATGGCAGGCCGAGATCGTCAAGCCGCTCGAGGAGCGCGGCATCAGGGCGCCGCGGCTCATGATGCTGCCGGCCCCCTACCGCGAGCTCCACGAGCCCCTGCTGGCCTACATCGCGCAGCTCGACCGGGAGACGCCCGGCCGCTCGGTCGCCGTCATGATCCCCGA
Source organism: uncultured Lichenihabitans sp. (assembly GCA_964252065.1). Lineage (GTDB taxonomy): Bacteria > Pseudomonadota > Alphaproteobacteria > Rhizobiales > Beijerinckiaceae > Lichenihabitans. Next base: position 1,939 of record CAXUMV010000484.1, on the reverse strand, counting down.
GGTCATCAAGGGGCGCTGGTGGGAGGCCGTGCTGCACAACAACCGCGCCGAGCGCCTGCGCAAGATGCTCCTGAAGCACGGCAACTCGCGGGTGAACGTGTTCATCACGCCCTGGCGGGCGTAGCGGCGGGCGGCCCTCAGCGCAGGTGGGCGTAGCGCGCCCCCTGCGAGGCCGCCGAGGCGCCGAGGTCGATGTCGTAGCGGGCCGCGGAGGCGCGGATGTGGTGCCGCATGGCGGCCTCGGCGCCCGGGCCATCGTGGGCGGCGATCCGCTCGCAGACCTGCTCGTGTTCGCGAAGCGTGTCGCCGAGGCGGATCCGCAGGGTCATGGGAAGCCGCTGGGTCTCCACCATCATGTCGCGGACGGGCTTGTACATGCCGGCGAGGACCGGGTTGGCCGAGAGGTCGAAGACGAGGTCGTGGAAGGCGGCGTCCGCCGCCGCCATGGCCGGGATGTCGTCCGCCGCGAGCGCCTTGCGCATCGCGGCCGTGGCCGCGTTGAGCCGGACGGCCCCCGCCTCGTCGCAGCGCAGGGCTGCCAGGTGCGCCGCATGGCTTTCGAGCCCGTAGCGCGCCTCGTAGACGTCCTGCGGGCTGCAGCGCTCCGAGAACCGCCAGAGCGGGGCGCGCGAGGCGGTCTGGTTGACGTAGACGCCGCTACCGATGCGGACCTCCACCAGCCCCATGACCTCGAGCACCGAGATGGCCTCGCGGAGCGAGGGGCGGCTGACGCCGAGCTGTTCGGCGAGGTCGCGCTGGGACGGCAGCCGGAGACGGCGCGCGGCACGAGCGGGCGCTCGCCCGCAAAGGAGTGCGCCGCGGGGCTCGGCATCGAACCGGTCATGGGGCCACTCCGCTCCTTTTTCTCGGTCTGCTCAGGACCTGGGCGCGATGCACGCTATTTCCGCGCCGCTGCACACCCGAGACCTCGTTTGCGACGGCGTCGAGGGTTGCGCCTGCCGGCTGACTCCGGCACCATCGACTGGTCAAACCGGTCTGGCCGATTTTCGGGCCGCTTTCAACCGCGGAGGTGCTGCATGTCTGGGATCACTCGTTCAGGATGGCTCAAGCAGGGCGCTCTCGGGATGGCAGCCGCGGCCCTGGCGCTCGGCGCCGTCTCCTCCGCCCGCGCGGCCGAGATGAAGGTCGGGGCCAACATCGGCAACGTTCCGTGGGAGTTCCAGGACGCCAAGGGCGAGACCGTCGGCTTCGAGGTCGACCTCGCCAAGGAGATCGGCAAGCGGCTCGGCCTCGAGGTGAGCTTCGTGAACATCCCCTTCACGGGGCTGTTCGCGGCCGTGCAGTCGGGCCAGATCGATGCGGCGGTGTCCTCCATCACGATCACCAAGAAGCGCCTGGAAAGCGTCGCCTTCGCCCAGCCCTACTACGACAGCGACCAGTCGCTGACCGTGAAGACCGACTCCGGGATTACGGGGCTCCCGGGCATGAGCGGCAAGGTGGCCGGCGTCGATACGGGCTCGACCGGCGACATGTGGGCCACCAAGCACATGGACGAGGACAAGTTCAGCGACGTCCGCAAGTACGAGGGCCTCGCCCCCGCGATGCTTGACCTCGCGGCGGGCCGCATCGACGGCTACATCAGCGACATCCCGGCGCTGCAGTACTACGTGAAGGACAAGCCGATCTACAAGGTCGTCGAGCGCATCCCCACCGGCGAGCAGTATTCGATCATGCTGGCCAAGGGCAGCCCGCTGGTGGCCAAGGTCGACGACGAGATCACCAAGCTCAAGGCCGAAGGCTTCATCGCCGGGCTGCACGAGAAGTGGTTCGGCGCCAAGCCCGAAGCCACCACCACCACGGTGATGAAGGCCGCCATCCCCAAGCTCTGACGAAGAGCCGTTGCCGTTGATGCCCTTCTCCCGCCCCGCGGGAGAAGGTGCCCGACAGGGCGGATGAGGGGATCCACGTCGCCCCAAGG
>CAXUMV010000483.1:0-2765 GCA_964252065.1 uncultured Lichenihabitans sp. | reverse complement strand
AAACTCGACCCCGACTACGGCGTGCGGCTGCTCGACGTCGCTGCATCCGCCGGCGCCGATGTCGGGATCCTCTGTGACACCAACGGCGGCATGCTGCCGATGGGCGTGCACGACGTCGTGAGCGATGTGCACCGTCGCGCCGGCATCCGGCTCGGAATCCACACCCAGGACGACACGGGTTGCGCGGTGGCCAACACCCTGGCCGCCGTGGATGCCGGCGCGACACACGCACAAGGGACGGCGAACGGCTACGGCGAGCGGGCCGGCAACGCGAACATCTTCACGGTGCTCGGCGGGCTGGTCACGAAGATGGGCCTGGACGTACTACCCGACGGCTGCCTCGCCGAGATGCAGCGTGAGGTCGATGCCACGCAGGGCATGAACGCCGCCGAAGCGCTTCTCAATCCTGCGCAATTCGAGGAAGCAGCCCGTGGCGTCGTCTGGCACTCTTGCGGCCTCATCTTGCGTTGTCGGGGGTCGTCGGGCGTCCGGGCCGGGAAGACCCGTGCGGATCTTCCCGGCACGCGGGGGGTCAGGGCAGGATCAGAACAGGTGTTCCTTGTAGGAAGCCTTGTCGACGAGCACCATGCCGTTGCCGACGATGAGCATCCCCTTGCCGGCCCCCTTGCCGACCGTGACCTTGTGATAGCCGTCGACGCCGAGATCCATGCCGTTGGTGATCGGCTTGCCGTTGACCAGCAGCTTGGCGACGGCATTCATGGCCATGCCGGCATATTTGGGGTCCCAGAAGCCGATCGCCGTGATGGCGCCGGACTCGATGAGGTCGGCCGAGGGGTTCGGCAGGCCCGTGCCCACGAGGCAGACCTTGCCGCTCAGGCCCGCCTCGTCGAGGGCGCGGCCCACCCCGAGCACGTCGTTGCCGGCCGAGGTCTGGAAGCCCTTGATGTCGGGGTGCTTGCGCAGGATCTCCTTGGCCTTCTCGTAGGTGGCGTTGGCGTCGTCGAAGGACTCGTTGTTGGGGTCGACCAGCGTCATGCCGGGATACTTCTTGGCGTTGCGCTCGCCGGCGCCGACCCACTGCAGATGCGTGCGGCTGCCGAGCGAGCCGACGAAGGTCGTCCACGTGCCCTTCTGGCCCATGCACTGGGCGAGACGCTCGTTCAGCGCGGTGCCGTAGTCGTCGTTGTTGAAGGCTTCGACGTCGGCCAGGGTGTTCACCTGGTTGTCGGCCTCGTGCGTGACGATCACGATGCCGCGGTCGGCGGCCCGCTTCAGCGCGCCTTCGAGAACCGACGGATCCATGGGCACCACCGCGAGGGCGTTCACGCCCTTGGCCACGAGATCCTGCACGATCTGCAGCTGCTGGGCCGCATCGGCGGTCGCCGGCCCGCTCTGGCTCGCCACGACGTCGGCGTTGTCCTTGGCGAAGGCCTCGACGCCCGTGTTCATGCGGTCGAACCACGGGATGCCGCTGATCTTCACCACCGTGGCGATGACCGGCTTCTGCTGCGCCATCAGGGCGCCGGCCGAGGTGGCCACCAGGGCCGCCGCCAGGACCGATCGTACGGCATTCTTCGTGATGCTGGTCTTCATGGTTTCCTCCATTGTGTCTCTTGCTCTTTGATGAGCCAGGACGGCGTCAGTGCTGCCTCGCGTTGGCGAGCCGGGGCAGCACAAAAGCGGTGAGGTCGTAGCGGGCGATCGCGAGGAACACGAGCAGCAGCGCCCCCCAGCCGAAATCGCGCACGAAGTTCGAGAGGCCCGCGAAGTTCAGCAGGCTCGAGAGCAGCTGCAGCGCGATGGCCGACAGGACCACGCAGACGACGCGGCCGTATCCGCCTTCCGGCCGCACGCCGGCCATGACCACGATCAGGATGGCGATCAGCAGGTAAGACGTCCCGTAGTCCCACTTCACGTTGACGTTGCGGGCCGCGATGATGATGCCGGACAGCCCCGACAGCGCGCCGCTGATCGTGTAGGTGGCGACGATCACCGTGCGGGTGGGGAACCCCGCATAGGCGGCCGCCTTGCCGTTGGTACCCATCATCATCAACCAGAAGCCGAAGCGCGTGGTGCGCAGGAGGGCCGCGACGAGCGCGGCGACCGCGCGATAGAGGAGGAAGCTGATCGGCACCCCGGCCAGCATGCCGTTGCCGAGGCTCGCGAGCGGCTCCGGGCTGCCCACCGCGACGGCGCGTCCGTTCGAGACCACGACGGCCAGCCCGGTAAAGGCCATCTGCGTGCCGAGCGTGCTCAGGATCGGCGTGATGCCGAGGCGCGCGATGAGGAGGCCGTTGACGAGCCCGCCCGCGACCCCCGCGGCGAGCGCCACCGCCATGAAGGCGAGCGAGAACGCGACCTCGCTTTCGGCGGCGGAGAAGACGTGGCTCGTGGCCACGGCGGCCAGCACGCTCGACAGGTTGGCGAGCGCGATGCCCGACAGGTCGATGCCGCCGTTGCCGGCGCACATGGCCAGCATCACGCCGATGGCCAGGAGGCCGATCTCGGGCAGCTGGCTCGCCATGGACTGGAGATTGAAGAGCGACAGGAACGAACCGCCCGAGAGGGCAGCTCCCGCTGCGAGCAGGAGGCCGTTGATCGCGACGAGGACGATCAGTTGCCCGCCGGTTCTGCGCAGTGCGACCTCCCGTTTAGTAAATATCTTTTTACTTTACTAAAAGGGACTACCACGGCGATCGGGCCCGTGCAAGGCTGCCGATGTCCACCCGGTTGCGTTTTGCCGGAAGAGAGGCTTGTCGTTGGCGAACCCGATGCTCCCTCCCCCTCGCTTCGCAAGGCCGTCA
>CAXUMV010000482.1:0-2767 GCA_964252065.1 uncultured Lichenihabitans sp. | reverse complement strand
AAGGGCCGCAAGATGTCGAAGTCGCTCGGCAACGTGGTCGCGCCCCAGAAGATCATCGCGGACAGCGGCGCCGACATCCTGCGGCTCTGGGTGGCGGGGGCGGACTATGCCGACGACCAGCGCATCGGCCCCGAGATCCTCAAGACGACGTCCGAGACCTACCGCAAGCTGCGCAACACCCTGCGCTGGATGCTCGGGACCCTCGCCCATTACGACGCCGCGGCCGCGGCCGGCGAGGCCGGCCTCGAGGAGATCGACCGCCTGATGCTGCATCGCCTCGCCGAGCTCGACGGGCAGATGCGGGAGGACTACGCCCGCTTCGACTACAAGCGGATCGTCGCCCGGCTGTCGGCGTTCCTGAACACGGATCTGTCCGCCTTCTACTTCGACATCCGCAAGGACGCGCTCTATTGCGACGCGCCCTCGAGCGCGCGGCGGCGGGGCGCCCTCTTCGCCGTCGAGCAGATCTTCCGGGCCGTGACCGTGTGGCTGGCCCCGATCCTCGCCTTCACGGCCGAGGAAGCCTGGCTGATGCGCGACCCGGAGGCGACCTCGGTCCACCTCGAGCTCTTCCCGGTTCTGCCGGCCGCATGGCGGGACGAGGCGCTGGCGGCCAAGTGGGAAATCGTCCGCAAGCTGCGCTCGGCCGTCACCGGCGCGCTCGAGATCGAGCGGGGCGCCAAGCGCATGGGCTCCTCGCTCGAGGCCGCGCCCATCGTGTTCGTGGAGGACGCCGGGCTGGTCGAGCTTCTGGGCAGCATCGATTTCGCCGAGGTCTGCATCACCTCGGCCATGACGGTCGCGGCCGGCCCGGGCCCAGCCGAGGCCTGGCGGCAGCCCGATGTCCCGGGCGTCGCCGTGGTGGTGCGCCGCGCGGAGGGCCGCCGGTGCGCCCGGTCCTGGAAGGTGTCGCCGCTGGTCGGCAGCGACCCGGCCTATCCCGACGTGACGCCCCGCGATGCGCAGGCCCTGCGCGAGCTGGAGGGCCGGGCCGCGTGACCACGCGCCTCCTCGGTCTCGCGGTCGCGCTGGCGGTGCTGCTGGTCGACCAGGCCTCCAAGCAGTGGCTGCTCTACCGCTTCGACATCGCGGCCCGCCAGCCCGTGCGGCTTGCCCCGTTCCTCGATATCGTGCTCGCGCGCAACCGGGGCATCTCCTACTCGCTGTTTTCGGCCGACAGCGAGGCCGGCCGGCTGACCCTGCTCGGCGTCACGCTCGCCGCGACGCTGGCGCTGGCGGTCTGGCTGTGGCGCTCGCGCGCGGCCGTCACCGTCGTCGCGCTCGGCCTCATCATCGGCGGGGCGCTGGGCAACGCCTACGACCGCTGGATGCTGGGCGCGGTGACCGATTTCGTGTGGTTCCACACCCCGGCCTTCTCGTGGTACATCTTCAACGGTGCCGATGTGGCGATCACCCTCGGTGTTGCCATTTTGGCAGCCGAGTCGTTTTTCGGTAGCGGCGCGCGGCCTGCCAAGAAAACGCCGTGAAACGACGTCATCGCCAGCCTGCAAGACAGGCGCTGGCGCTCTCTCGGGGGTGGTCGGCGCGACGGATCAGGGAGTATGTCGTGGCTCATCGTGTCTCGCCGGCCGTTCGGATGCTGTTCGGGGCGGCGCTGGTCGTGGGGTCCGGCAGCGTCGCGGCGCCCGCCTTTGCGGCCGATGACGGTTACCAGAACGTGTTCTCGTCGGTGCTGACGGCCGTCGGCGTCCTCACGCCCGACCCCACGCCCGAGATCGATTATCGCGAGCGAGCCCCGCTCGTGCTGCCGCCCAAGCAGACCCTCGTCAAGCCGCAGCAGCCCGGCGTCGCCCGGACCGCGGCATGGCCCTCCGATCCCGACGTCATCCGGCGCAAGAAGGCCGCCGACGACGCCAAGGCTCCCGTCGAGAGTACGTTCAATCACACCAACGACCATGTGATGTCGAAGGAGGAGCAGCTGAAGTTCCGCGCCGCCCAGGCCGCGCAGGAGAACGACGCCTATGGCTGCTCGATCAACCACAACAGCATGTCCCACTGCCGCATCGATCCCGACGCCATGAAGGCGGAGGACGAGCGCTACAGGGCCATGAACCCCGGCCATACCGACGAGCTGACCGCCGGGGTCGAGCCCGACCGCCTGTATCTCACCCAGCCGCCCAAGGGATATCTGAAGGCGACCAAGAACGTGGTGGCGACCCACGAGGCGCCGCAGCCCAAGCGCGACGACTCGAGCCCGCTGTCGACCTACATCACCCCGCAGACCAACAAGATCGACCCGCTGCAGTAATCGGAGGTCGTTGAGCCCCTTCTTCCGCAGGTTGGAGAAGGGGCTCACCGGGACACATGCCGAGCCATTCACCTCGGGCCCGAATTGCTCTATGAGGCGCTTCCCGCCGGCGTGCCTGAGCCGCCGGCCGAGGGGAAGACCGCCATGCCAGACCCCATCGCCTCGCCGCCCGGCGTTCGTGCGCGCCTGCCGCGTGGCCTCGCGGACCGGGGTCCCGCCGACCTCGCCGCGACCGACCACATGCTGGCCGCGATCCGCGACAGCTACGTGCTTTACGGCTTCGAGGCCGTCGAGACGCCGCTGATCGAGTATACCGACGCGCTCGGCAAGTTCCTGCCGGACCTCGATCGGCCCAACGAGGGCGTGTTCTCCTTCAAGGACGACGACGAGAGCTGGCTCTCGCTGCGCTACGACCTGACCGCACCGCTCGCCCGCTACGTCGCCGAGCATTACGACAGCCTCCCGCGCCCCTATCGCAGCTTCCGCGTGGGGCAGGTG
>CAXUMV010000481.1:354-2785 GCA_964252065.1 uncultured Lichenihabitans sp. | reverse complement strand
GGTGTTGAACCATTGCGGGGAGTTGGGCGCGACCATCTGGCGGGCCAGCATGAAGCGCAATTCGTCGTGGAACGCGTGGGCGTCGGACTCGCTGGCGAAATAGCCGCCCTTCCAGCCCCAGTAGGTCCAGGTGCCGGCCAAGCGGTCGAACACCTGCCGGGCCGAGATCTCGGAGCCGTAGCGCTCCGCCTCGGGCAGGGCGGCGAGCGCCGTCTCGTCCGCGACGGACCGCCACAGGAAGGAGGGGACGTCGTTCTCCTCGACCTTCTTCAGCCGCGCCGGCACGCCCGCCTTGCGGAAATATTTCTGGGCCAGCACGTCGGCCGCGACCTGGCTCCAGCCCGCCGGCACGTCGATGTCGTCGAGCGCGAAGACCACCGAGCCGTCGGGATTGCGGATTTCGCTGCGGGCGGTGCGGAACGGGATGCCGGCATAGGGCGATCCGGCCGTCGTCGTGAACAGGCGTTCGATCTTCATGAGCAGCTTTCAGACGTTGCGCCGACGGCCCGCCCACCGCGCGGGGCCGTCGCCAAACGTGAAGGGTGAGTCGAGCGTTGCGCTCTTAACAGACCCTTCATGTAAGCGAAGTAGCGTCTTTTTACGAGTCGGCGTCAGCTTGCAGTATTGGTTGCAAGCAATTGTTTCGAAACAGATTTATCGTCATCGAATAGGGCCGGGAGAGGCCGACGTTATCCCCAGCTAAGAATCCATTGCACTGAACGGTTTTTTAACACTGGGTCTTACGCCGCATGTCAATGGATCGCCACGGCGCTGACGCGCCTCGCGAAGACGATGGCCGACCCCCCTGCCTTTGACGCGCAACCCCGCACGCGACATAAACCCGAAGCTAAGTCGCAGCGTCAGGTCGGGGCCCCCATGTCGTTCAAGACGAACCTCATCCAGTTTCTCACCTGGTGGAACGGGCAGACGGTCGGCACGCGCTTCTATACGTGGCGGTTCGGCGAGCGGGTCGGCACGGACGAGTTCGGCAATATCTACTATCGCAAGCCGGGGATCGATCCGAACCTCAAGTTCGAGCGGCGCTGGGTGATCTATGCGGGCGAATCGGAGGGCTCCATGACGCCGCCCGGCTGGTACGGCTGGCTCCATCATACCTACGACACGCCCCCCACCGCGGAGGACTACACGGCGCGGGACTGGCAGCAGCCGCACCTTCCCAACAGGACCGGCACCCCCGACGCCTACCGGCCGCCGGGATCGACCCTGAAGGACGGCGTCCGGCCGACCACGGGGGGCGACTACGGGGCCTGGACCCCGGGCTGAGAAGCGGCCTTGCGCCGCGCGCCCGGCACCAGCCGTCCACCGGCGGACGATGTCCCACGAGCACCAAGCCGATCCGGTCCGCCCCCATTTTTGACATAGCCGCCGCTCAAAGGCATGAGGGCGCCCCCGACGCGCCGTCCCGATCGCAGGCATTTGGTGTGAGTCATCGCTTCGAACCAGCCCTGTCCCGAACCGTCCTGCGGGCGGTTCGGACGTCGGGCCGCGCCTTTGCCGCCGCCGCGGTTGCGATGCTGGCCGGGATCCCGGCGGCCCAGGCGGACCGGATCCGCAATCCGACGGCGGTGTTCTCCGGCCTCGACAAGATCACCGGGCGAATCATCTCCTTCGAGGTCGCGATCGACGAGACGGTGCAGTTCGGCTCGCTGCAGATCACCCCGCGCGTCTGCTACGCCCGGCCGCCCACCGAGGCGCCGCAGACCGACACCTTCGTCGAGGTCGACGAGGTCTCCTCCGACAAGGCCTACAAGCGCATCTTCTCGGGCTGGATGTATGCGGCGAGCCCGGGGCTGCACGGCATCGAGCACCCGATCTACGACATTTGGCTGACGGCCTGCAAAGGCGGCACGGACGTCATCCACGACGTGCCCCCCGCGACCGCCGACGCGAGCGGCGCCACCGAAGCGGCCCCGCCCGACAACGCGACGCCGCCGCCCCCGCCCAACACCCCGCCCCCCAAGCCCAGGCGGGTGGTGCGGGCCAAGCCGCCGCCGGACGAGGATGCGCGGCGCGAGCCGGTGCAGAGCTTCTTCCCCGCGAGCGAGTACCCGAGCGCGCCGGCCGAGTACGGCCGGCGGGCGCAGGACCGCTAGCGCTCAGGCAGGCCGGGCATCCCGCAGGATCGCAAGGGCGGTCGCCCCGGCCATAGCGTCGGCACTCGCAAAGACGGCCTCGGCCGCGATAGCGTCCGCCAGCCGCCGCCGGTAGTCCGCCCGGGGGATCTCGACCGCGCCGAGCGTTTCGAGATGCGGCGTCGTGAACTGCGAATCGAGCAGCCGGAACCCGCCCGCGAGAAGGCGCGCGACGAGATGGACGAGGCACACTTTGGAGGCGTCGGTCGCCCGGTGGAACATGCTTTCGCCGAAGAACGCGGCGCCGATCTGCAGCCCGTAGAGGCCTCCGGCGAGCT
>CAXUMV010000481.1:0-344 GCA_964252065.1 uncultured Lichenihabitans sp. | reverse complement strand
GCGGTAGGCCTCCACCGTATGCACGACGCCCTGCTCGTAGAGGGCGCCGAACAGCGCCCGGATGCGGTCGTTGATCCAGGTGCTCGGCCGGTCGCCGGAGCAGGCCGCGCATCCGGCGATGACACCGGGAAAGTCGTGATCGCACCGCACCGCGAACCGGTCGGACCGCACCGCCTTGGCAAGGCTCCGGGAGACCACCAGCCCGTCGAGCGGCAGGATGCCGCGCTGCTCGGGATCGACCCAGAACAGCCGGTCGTCGGTCGCCGATTCGGCCATCGGGAACAGGCCGATGCCGTAGGCCCGCAGAAGGATGTCGGGGGTGATCTGTGTCGCCGACCGTGCAC
>CAXUMV010000480.1:2117-2785 GCA_964252065.1 uncultured Lichenihabitans sp. | reverse complement strand
CCACCTTCTCCCGCGGGCGGGAGAAGGGCAGAACCGGCGGCGGGCGTTGGCGCTAGACGGGGACGCGGACGGTGGCGCGGAGGCCGCCCAGCGGGCTGTCGGCGAGGTGGACGTCGCCGCCGTGCGAGCGGGCGATGTCGCGGGCGATGGCAAGCCCGAGCCCCGTGCCGCCATGGTCCTGGTTGCGGGCGCCGTCGAGGCGCAGGAAGGGGCGGAACACCTCCTCGCGCTGCTCGGGCGGAATGCCGGGGCCGTCGTCGTCGATCTGCACGGTGAGGAACCGGTGGTCGCGCGTGGCTTCCATGTGGATCACCGAGCCGTAGCGCAGCGCATTGCCCACGAGGTTGGCGAGGCACCGCTTGAAGGCGTGCGGCCGCACGGTGATCGAGGTCTCGCCCGCGACCGCGATGCGGGCCGCCCGGCCGTGCCGCTCGGCATCGGATTTGAGATCCTCGAGCAGGGCCCCGACGTCGATGGCCGCGGAGGCCTCCCCCGCGTCGCCCCGCGCGAAGGCGAGATAGGCCTCCAGCATCCGGTTCATCTCCACGACGTCCTTGCCGAGCTCGTCGCGGTCGGCGCTGTCCTCCATGAGGGCGAGCGAGAGCTGGAAGCGGGTCAGGATGGTGCGCAGGTCGTGGCTCACCCCGTTCAGCATGGTGGTGCGCTGC
>CAXUMV010000480.1:0-2107 GCA_964252065.1 uncultured Lichenihabitans sp. | reverse complement strand
GGCCGGTAGTCGATCAGGCGCCCCTTGCCCAGGTTCTCGGCCGCGATGGCGAGCCTGATGATGGGCCTGATCTGGTTGCGCAGGAAGATGATGGCCACCGCGATCAGCACCGCCGAGGTCCCCACCATCCACAGGATGAAGATGTGCGAGTTCGACGCATAGGCGGCGCTGCGGGGCGCCAGCACGCGCAGCACGGCGTCGCCGAGCTGGATGCGGATCTCGACCATGTTGGACCGGCCGACCGTGTCGATCCAGAACGGCAAGCCGATCTGCTTGCGGATCTCGTTGGAGAGGGACTTGTCGAGCAGCGAGAAGAAGGGCTTGGGCAGCGCGCTCGGCAGCGCCTGGGCGGGCAGGAAGTCGACGTCGAGGCCGAGGCGCTCGAAGGCGATGCGCTCGAGCTCGGCCCCGTCCTTGCCCTGGGGCGCGTTGTGGTAGAGGTCGATGAGCGCCGCCATGTCCTGGGTCAGCGCCTGCGACAGGCGGAAGGTGACCGCCTGCCAGTGCCGTTCCATGAAGATGTAGGCGACGGCGCATTGCAGGATCACCATCGGCACGATGACGATCAGCAGCGAGCGCGAGTAGAGCCGCTTGGGCAGCAGGTCGGCGAGGGCGCGCGCGCCCTTGCGCCACCAGGCGAGCGGGGCCGGCGGCAGGGCGGCGAGCGCACCCGGCCGGGCGCTAGGGATTGAGAAAAAGCCGATAGCCGAGCCCTCGCACGGTTTGCAGGTGGACCGGATTGGCCGGGTCCCGCTCGATCTTGCGCCGCAGGCGGTTCACCTGCACGTCGATGGTGCGCTCGTTGGCGGCCACCGTGGTGCCCGCGAGCGCATCGCGCGACACGGTCTCGCCGGCGTTCTCGGCCAGCATCTGCAGCATGTCGCGCTCCCGCTCGGTCAGGCGCACGAGGTCCTCACCCCGGCGCAGCTCCCCGCGGCCGAGCTCGAACACGAAGGGCCCGAAGCGCAGCTGGCGGTCGAAGGCCGCGACCCGCGGCGCCGCCCGGCGCAGGATGGAGGCGATGCGCAGCAGCAGCTCGCGCGGCTCGTAGGGCTTGGCGAGGTAGTCGTCGGCGCCGGCCTCGAGGCCGCGGATGCGGTCGTCGGCGTCCCCGCGGGCGGTCAGCATGAGGATCGGCACGTCCGAGCTCTGGCGCAGGTGCGCCGCGAACGCGAAGCCCGTCTCGCCGGGCATCATGGCGTCGAGCACGATCAGGTCGAAGGCGAGGTGGGTGAGCTGCACCCGGGCCTCGGCCGCGTCCTCGGCGAGGGTCACCCGGTAGCCTTCCTTGCGCAGGAAGCGGGCCAGGAGATCGCGGATGCGCCGGTCGTCGTCGACGACGAGCAGATGGGCGGCATCGTCGGGCGGGGCGGCGGCGGCATCGGGCGCGGCGAGCGGGGCGGTCACGGCCCGGGATCCCGCCGGGCCGTCCCCAGCAGCCTTGCGACGCCCGCCCGCTCGGCCGGGTCGACGAGGCGCAGCAGGAAGGCTTCGGCCTCGCCCGCCGCGCCCTCGGGCAGGCCGGCGAGCGCGGCCCGGAACCGCTCCGACTGGACGGCGGCGAGCGTCATGGCGAGCCTGTCCCCGGCCGGGGACAGGAACAGGCGGCGCTGGCGCCGGTCGCTCGCCCCCAGGCGCACCGCGATGAACCCGGCATCCAGAAGCTCCTTCAGCACCCGGTTGAGGCTCTGCTTGGTGATCTTCAGGATATCCAGGAGCTCGGCGACGCCGAGGCCGGGATGCCGGTGCACGAAATGCAGCACGCGGTGATGCGCCCGGCCGAACCGGAACTCCTCGAGCAGGCGGTCGGCGTCGCCCACGAAGTCGCGGTAGGCGAAGAACATGAGCTCGATAAGGTCGTAGAGGGGCGCCTCCGGCTCGCCCCGAGGCCGGGCCGCCTGGGTGCGAAGGGCCGCCTCGGGCGCTCTGGACAGGACGGGAGGCCGGGCCTCGTTCACGCGCTCAGACCTCCATGTCCGCTGTGCCCTTCTCCCGCGGGCGGGAGAAGGTGGCGCCGCGAAGCCGCGACGGACGAGGGGATCCTCAAGCCTTCGCGAGTCCCCTCATCCGCCCTGTCGGGCACCTTCTCCCGCAGGCGGGAGAAGGA
>CAXUMV010000479.1:0-2786 GCA_964252065.1 uncultured Lichenihabitans sp. | reverse complement strand
ATCGAGGACAACGATCCCGTCATCTTCTTCGAGCCCAAGCGCATCTATAACGGCCCGTTCGACGGCCATTGGGACCGCCCGACGCAGAACTGGTCACAGCATCCCGGCGGCGAGGTGCCGACCGGGCATTACACGATCCCGCTCGGCAAGGCGGCGACGGTGCGCCACGGCGAGGCGCTGACGATCCTCGCCTATGGCACGATGGTGCATGTCTGCGCCGCCGTGGTCGCCGACGCTGGCGTCGACGCCGAGATCATCGACCTGCGCACGCTCGTGCCGCTCGACATCGAGGCGATCGAGACGTCCGTGCGCAAGACCGGCCGCTGCATGATCGTCCACGAGGCGACGCGCACCGGCGGCTTTGGCGCGGAACTCTCGGCGCTCGTCACCGAACGCTGCTTCTATCACCTCGAAGCACCCGTCGAGCGCGTCACCGGGTTCGACACGCCCTATCCGCACAGTCTCGAATGGGCCTATTTTCCGGGACCGGTGCGCATCGGCGAAGCGCTCAAGAAGATAATGAAGGACGCCTGAGGATGGCCCGTTTCACCTTCAAGCTGCCCGATATCGGCGAGGGTATCGCGGAAGCCGAGATCGTCGCCTGGCACGTGAGCGTCGGCGACCGCGTCGAGGAGGACCAGAACCTCGCCGACATGATGACCGACAAGGCAACGGTGGAGATGGAGTCGCCCGTCGCCGGCACGGTGGTGGAACTCGCGGGCGAGGTCGGCGACCAGGTGTCGATCGGCGCCGCGTTGGTGGTGATCGAGACGGAAGCGGCGGAGGCATCCGCTGAGGTGGTTGCCGCGCCGCCCAGCGCCGAGCAGGAAGAGGTCGCCCGGCAATATGAGGCAGAAAATCCGGGCGTGGAGGTGGCGGTGCCTGCTCCGGACGCCACCGAAAAGCCCTCTCCCGACCCTCTCCTCGAAGGAGAAAGGGCTAAGATCATCCTCGCCTCTCCCGCCGTCCGCGCGCGCGCGCGCGATCTCGGGATCGACCTCGCCGACATCAGACCCGCGGAGGGCGACCGCCTCCGCCACTCGGACCTCGACGCCTTCCTCCGTTACGGCGCGCGGCAGGGCTATTCTCCGCAGACCAGCCGCGCGCGCCCCGACGAGCCCGTCCGCGTCATCGGGCTGCGTCGCCGCATCGCCGAGAACATGGCCGCGGCCAAGCGTGCTATCCCGCACTTCACCTATGTCGACGAGATCGACGTCACCCAGCTGGAGGCTACCCGCGCCGATCTCAACGGTGCGCGCGGCGGCCGCCCGAAGCTGACGGTGCTGCCCTTCATCATCGTCGCGATGTGCCGCGCTATCCCGGATTTCCCGATGCTCAACGCGCGCTACGACGACGAGGCGGGCGTGGTCACGCGGGCCGGCCGCATCCATCTCGGCATGGCGACGCAGACCGAGGCCGGGCTGATGGTCCCCGTTATCCGCGACGCGCAGGACCTGAACGTCTGGCAGCTCGCCACCGAGATCACGCGGCTGGCGGAGGCGGCGCGGTCCGGCAAGGCCAGGTCGGAGGAGCTGTCCGGATCGACGCTCACCATAACCAGCCTCGGCACGCTCGGCGGCATCGCGACCACGCCCGTGATCAACCGGCCCGAGGTCGCGATCATCGGCCCCAACAGGATCGTCGAGCGTCCAGTCTTCGCAAAGAAAGAGGGTGGGGGCGACGACATTCGCCGCGCCAAGCTGATGAACCTGTCGATCAGCTGCGATCACCGGGTGGTCGATGGCCATGATGCCGCCAGCTTCGTCCAGGCGGTGAAGCGTTTCCTGGAGACACCGGTCCTGCTCTTCGCCGACTGACGCGCGGCGCAGCCTACCGCTCCTCGTACCGGCGCACGCCCGCGCCCAACTTGTTATTCCCTAAGGCCAGCTGATCGTGGCTGGCATTGGCGACGAAGGCCGGGCTCTTGTCGAAGCCCGGCGCCAGCGTCGCCGTGTTGCCCTCGATGCGCAGGCCGGTCGCGGGATAGGTTCTCGCTTCCGCGCTCACCACGATGAAACCGGTCCAATTCTCTTTCCGGCGGCCCTGCACCATCGTGTTGCGCGCGATCAGGCCGGTGCCGCCTTCCGACAGATCGATCATGTAGTTGGTCTTGCTGCCGTGCGTGTCGTCGAAGCTGTTGTCGGTGATCGACACGTGCGGCACGCGCAGCTTGACATAGTGACCGCCATGCCCGCGCTCGAAACGCGAGCGGGTCACGGTCACCTGCCCCCGGTTGACGAGGTAGATCGAGTGCGCGCAGCTCGGGCTTTCGTCGCATTGGCCGAGGCCGGAGAAGGTCGAGCGGTCGATGGTGATGCGCTGGCCGGCCGGCTGGCCGCCGAGGATGCCTTCCTGGCTGTCGAGGAACATCGAGTTGCTGACGTGGAGGTCGCCGACTTCGGTGCGGATGCCGGCGCCGTTCCCGTCGCCGACGCGGATGCCGCGAAAAACGATGCCGTCGACCCAGCTTTCCTGACCCCGCAGCACGAACGCCGCCTTGCCCTCGCACGCCGTGCCCTCGAACACCGCCGTGCCGGGTTGCGCGGCCCGGATCGTGATCCGTCCGCCCGCCTGGATCACGCACTCGTGATACACGCCCGGTGCGATCACCACCGTGCCGGTGCCCGTGCGGATCGAGCTGACCGCCTCCTGCAGCGTGCCGTAACCGTGCCCGGTCTCGACGACGGTGAACGGCGCGGCGATGGCGGGCGCGGCGGCGAGGAGCAAGGGCAAAGCGAGGAAGCGGCGCATCGGACAATCCTTATCGGTTGCCCTAGGAGTGAGGT
>CAXUMV010000478.1:0-2790 GCA_964252065.1 uncultured Lichenihabitans sp. | reverse complement strand
GGACCAGCGTGTCCGAGGCCCAGGTGATCTCGGGATTGACGAGGCCGATGGGGCGCTTGGGCGTGTCGTCGCGGGTGGCGTCGACCACCACGACGCGCCTCATCACCCCCACCTGCACGGCCGCGAGCCCGACGCCGGGGGCGTCGTACATCGTCTCCAGCATGTCGTCGAGAAGCTGCCGGACCTCGTCGTCCACGGCGGCGACAGGCGCCGAAGGCTGGCGCAGCTTCGGGTCGGGCAGGACGACGATGGGGCGGATGGCCATGCAGCACCTTGAAGGGCGGGAATGTCCCGGACATAAGGACGGGGACCGATGCGGTCAATCGAGGCAACGGACCTGTTCGGATCAGCTCCTTCTCCCGCGAACGGGAGAAGGGCTAAACCGATGCCCTAGCGATCCGCGTCCGCCAGGATTTGGCGGCAGGCGGCGAGGTCCGCCAGGGCGCTGCGCAGCGTGCTCACCGGGTCGTCGGCGGCCGCGAGGTCGGGCGCGGCCGCAAGCGCGGTCCGGCGGCCGCCGGCCAGCGCCGCCACCGCGCGGGGCCCCTGCTCCCGCAGGATGCGCTGGACGCCCTTGATGGTGTAGCCTTCGCCGTAGAGGAGCTGCCGGATGGCGCCGACCAGCTCCACGTCCTGGGGCCGGTAGAAGCGCCGCCCGCCGGCCCGCTTCATGGGCCTGATCTGCGTGAACCGGGTCTCCCAGAACCGCAGCACGTGCTGGGGCAGCTTCAGCGCGTCGGCGACCTCGCCGATGGTCCGGAAGGCCGCCGCGTCCTTGCCCGGGGACGCGCTAGTCATCCTGGAGGCCCGTCACATCCTGGCCGTTGATGCGGCTTTTCAGGATGTTGGATGGCTTGAACACCATCACCCGGCGCGGCGTGATGGGCACCTCGATGCCGGTCTTGGGATTGCGGCCGATCCGCTCGCCCTTGGAGCGGACCACGAAGGAGCCGAAGGACGACAGCTTCACCGTCTCCCCCCGCGCGATCGCCTCGGCCATCTCGGACAGCACGTGCTCGACGAGCTCGGCCGACTCGGTGCGCGACAGCCCGACCTTCTGGTAGACGGCTTCCGACAGGTCCGCGCGGGTCACCGTGCGCTGGTGCGTCTCCCGTCCGACCTGGTCCGTCACCGTCCCGGATGTTGACTTCACCAAGGACTCTCCCCTCGCCGTTCACCTTATGGGGCCGGCAGGCGGTGCACGGCACCGCGATGCGATCGGACGCCCGAGACGCATCCGGAATGCTGCCTCGTTCGCCCGACGGTCGCAACCGACCGACCGGCGCGCAGGCTAGCGGATCGGGGCCACGCTGTCTTCGGCAAACATGAACGGCGCGGCCGGAGGCCTGCCCTACCAGCGGATCAGCGCGCTGCCCCAGGTGAACCCGCCGCCCATCGCCTCGAGCATGACGAGGTGACCCTTGCGGATCCGGCCATCGTCGCAGGCCGCGGCAAGCGCCAGGGGAATCGAGGCGGCCGAGGTGTTGGCGTGCCGGTGCACGGTGGTCACGACCTTCGCGGGAGCGATCCTGAGCTTGACCGCGGAGGCATCGATGATGCGGCGGTTGGCCTGGTGGGGCACGAACCAGTCGAGATCGTCGACCGTGACGGCCGCCGCCGCCAGGGCGTCCGCCACCACGTCCTCGATCATGCCGACGGCGTGGCGGAACACCTCCTTGCCCTGCATCCGCAGGTGGCCGACCGTCCCGGTCGCCGACGGGCCGCCGTCGACGAACAGCTTTTCGCGATGCCGCCCGTCGGAGCGCAGGTGGGTCGTGACGATGCCGCCGTCCCGCAGCGGATCGCCGCCGTCCTCGGCCTCCAGCACCATCGCCCCGGCCCCGTCGCCGAACAGCACGCATGTCGTGCGGTCGGTCCAGTCGAGCAGCCGGGAGAAGGTCTCGGCGCCGATCACCAGCGCCCGCCGATGCGACCCCGAGCGCAGGAACTTGTCGGCCGTGGCGAGCGCGAACACGAAGCCCGAGCAGACGGCCTGGAGGTCGAACGCGACCCCGTGCGTGATGCCGAGCGCCGCCTGCACCTGGGTCGCGGTGGAGGGGAAGGTCCAATCCGGCGTCGAGGTGCCGAGCACGATGAGGTCGATGTCGTCCGGCCCGCAGCCGGCCGCCGCCAGCGCGGCCTCGGCGGCGCGGGTCGCCAGCACGGAGGTGGTCTCGTCCGGCGCCGCGATGTAGCGCTGCGTGATCCCGGTCCGCTGGACGATCCAGTCGTCGGAGGTGTCGACGAGGGCGGCGATCTCCGCATTGTCCATGCAGCGCGCCGGAAGATAGGACCCGACCCCGCGCACCACCGACCGCCAGGGCACGTGCTTGTGTCTCACGCTGCCATCCGTTCCCGAGCGGGTGCGCTCGACCGTTCGACCTGCCTCACCGGGCCCGATCCGTCAGGGGTCCGTCGGCGAGGGCAGGCCCGCCGCCACCGCCGGCATGCGGCCTTCCTGCGCGAAGGCGAGCATGTCGCGAATCTTGGCCAGCAGGTCCTGCTGCACCATAGCATAGGCGATCTCGATCGCCCGCGCATAGCCGACCGCGTCCGTCCCGCCGTGGCTCTTGATCACGACCCCGTCGAGCCCGAGGAACACGCCGCCGTTGACATGCCGCGGATCCATCTTCTCCCGCAGGGCGTCGAAGGCCGACTTTGCAAACAAGTAGCCGATGCGGGACATGAGGCTGCGGCCCATGGCGTCCCGCAGATAGCCGGCGATCTGCTTGGCCGTCCCCTCGGCGGTCTTGAGCGCGATGTTGCCGGTGAAGCCCTCCGTCACGACGA
>CAXUMV010000477.1:0-2795 GCA_964252065.1 uncultured Lichenihabitans sp. | reverse complement strand
GGGCTGCAGAACCAGATGTGGGTTCTCATCCTGGGCGTCGTCATCGTCCAGGTGCCCGGGATCGCGCGCGTCACCCGGGCCGCCGCCCAGTCGGCGAGCCGGGCCGACTATGTCGAGGCGGCGCGCGTGCGCGGCGACAGCCCGGCCACCATCCTGCGGCGCGACATCCTGGCCAATATCAGCTCGACCGTCCTGGCCGATTTCGGCGTGCGGTTCGGGGCCTCGATCATCCTCATCGCGAGCATGAACTACCTGGGCCTCGGGCTGGTGCCGCCCACGGCGGACTGGGGCCTCATGATCTCGGAGAACCAGAACTACTTGAGCCTCAACCCCTACTCGGTCGTCGCCCCAGCCGCGATGCTGGCCCTGGTCACGGTCGGCGTCAATCTGGTGGCCGACGCCTACCTGCAGGCGGTGCATGCCGGCAGCGCGGGCCGCCGGGTGCGCAGGGCCGCCAAGCCCGCGGTCCCGGCGTCGTCCGGCACGGCGTCGCTGGAGCCGGTCGGCGAGGACCAGAGGCGGACCGCGGTATGACCGGCCTCGCCCCCCTCGACGGGCCCTCGCCCGGTCCCCTGGCGCTGCGCGCGAGCGGCCTGCGGGTCGAGACCTCGACCGGCGCCCCGATCATCCACGATGTCTCCTTCGATCTTGCCAGGCGCGAGATCCTGGGCATCGTGGGAGAGTCGGGATCGGGCAAGACCACATGCGCGCTGGCGCTCCTCGGCATGGCCCATCCGGGCGCGCGCCTGCGGGCCGGGACCCTGACGGCGGACGGGCGCACCATCGAGGTCGCCGATGCGAGGGCCGCGGCGGCCCTGCGGGGACGCGCCATCAGCTACGTGCCCCAGTCCCCCGGCACCGCCCTCAACCCCGCGATGCGCATCCGGACATCCCTGCACGAGATGCTGCGCCGGGGCGGCGCCGGGGGCCGAGACGGCGAGGCGGTCGTCGGGGCCGCGCTCGAGAAGGTCCACCTGCCCCGGACGCCGGATTTCTTGCGCCGGTTCCCGCACCAGCTCTCGGGCGGGCAGCAGCAGCGCGTGTGCATCGCCATGGCGCTGCTCTCGGGGGCGCAGGTCGTGATCCTCGACGAGCCGACCACCGGCCTCGACGTGATCACGCAGGAATCGGTGATCGCCGAGCTGCGGCGGCTCCGCCGCGATCTCGGCCTGTCGATGCTCTACATCTCGCACGACCTCGCGGTCGTGTCGCAGATCGCCGATCGCGTCGCGGTGATGTACTGCGGCTCCATCGTGGAGCTCGGCCCCGTGGGCGACGTGCTGCGGGCGCCCGCCCATCCCTACACGCGCGGTCTGCTGGCCTCGACGCTCGATTTCCGGCATCCGACCGACGTGCGCCCCATGCCCGGCTTCCAGCTTCGTTCGGCGACGCGCGAGGACAGCTGCACCTTCGTGCCGCGCTGCGCCAAGGCGCAGGACGATTGCCGGTCCGCGTTCCCGCCGCTGCATCGCCGCGCCGAAGCCGACGATCGCCTGGTGCGGTGCTGTCACCCGGTCGAGGGGCCGCGGGAGGTCCTGCCGCGGCTCGACGCCGAAGTCGGGCCCGCGACGCGCCGGGAGCCGGTGCTGTCGGCGGAGCACCTGACGATCGAATACGCCTATGGCGGCCGGGTCGTGGCGTCGGTCAACGACGTCTCGTTCCGCATCGAGGCCGGGCAGTGCCTTGCCCTGCTGGGCGAGTCCGGGAGCGGCAAGTCGACGATCGCGCGATCGGTCGTCGGCCTTAAGGCCCGCGCCTCGGGGTCGATCCGGCTGAACGGGGCCGCGCTCGCCCCGCTGGTGAGCGACCGCAGCCCCGATCAGCGCCGCCGCCTGCAGATGGTGTTTCAGAACTCCTCGGCGGCGCTCAACCCGCGGGAGACCGTCCGCACCGCCATCGGGCGCGGGCGCGTCCACGGCGGCCAGGATGGCGCCGGCGACCGCGTCGAGGAGCTTCTCGAGCTCGTCCGCCTGCCGCTCGCGGTGCAGGACCGCTACCCCCGGGAGCTGTCGGGCGGCGAGCGTCAGCGCGTGTGCATCGCGCGCGCGCTCGCCTCCTCGCCGGACGTCCTGGTCTGCGACGAGATCACCTCGGCCCTCGACGTCTCGGTGCAGGCGGCCGTGCTCAAGCTCATGAAGGACCTGCAGCGGGAGCTCGGCCTGGCTCTCCTGTTCATCACGCACGACATGGGCGTCGTGTCCTATCTCGCGCAGGCGGTGGTCGTGCTCGACCGCGGGCGCGTGTGCGAGAGCGGGCCGGCGCTCCAGGTGCTCGATGCGCCGCAGGCCGCCTATTCGCAGCGCCTCATGCGGGCGGTCCCCGTCCTGGAGGCGCACGCCGGGGCCTGAGCGGCGAGGGCGTCGGTCCCGCCCGGCGCCTCAGGGCCAGGCCGCGAAGGAGAGCGGCTCCCCGCTCGCCCGAACGCCCGCCGACGCCTTGCGGTGCTGGCCGGGCGACACGCCGGTCAGGCGCTTGAAGAAGCGGTTGAAGTAGCCCGGATCGCGGAACCCGAGGCTGTAGCCGACCTGTTCGACCGGCAGGTTCGTCTGTTCGAGTCGGATGCGGGCCTCCTCGACGAGCCGGTGGTGGACGAGGGTCAGCGGCGTCTTGCCCGTGGCCTTGAGGCAGGCCTGGTGGAGATGCGTCCGCGTGACGCCGAGCAGGCGCGCGTAGTCGGGGATGGTCAGCTCGTCCCGGTAATGCAGTTCAAGCACCTGCTGGAAGCGCTGGGCGGTGGTCAGGCCGCTCCCGCGGCCCGACTGGGGCGTCTCGGAGGAGGCCCGCCACAGGTGCAG
>CAXUMV010000476.1:1977-2800 GCA_964252065.1 uncultured Lichenihabitans sp. | reverse complement strand
CGGATGAGGGGACTCGCCGACCGAGGATCCCCTTATCCGGCACGCCGCGGCTCTCGACGGGAGCGGGGGCGATGGGTAACGGTTTGGTCAACCGGCCCGTCTAAGGCAGGCGCGGGCCGCTCGGCGTCGGGAGGCCGGTCGGGCCGGGGACCTGCCGCGGATCATGTACAAGCACCTCCTGTCGGTCGGCGGCCTGACGCTCCTGTCGCGGCTCACCGGCTTCGTCCGCGACGTCGTGCTCGCCGCGATCCTCGGCGCCGGCACGGTCGCGGACGCCTTCGTGGTCGCGTTCCGCCTCCCCAACCATTTCCGGGCGATTTTTGGGGAGGGGGCCTTCAACTCGGCCTATGTGCCGGCCTATGTGCGGACGCTGCAAAGCGAGGGGCGCGAGGCCGCGGGGCGCTTTGCCGGACGCATCCTCGTCATCCTGCTCCTGTCGCAGCTGCTTCTGCTGGGGCTGGCGCTCGGCTTCACGCCGGCCTTCGTCCGGCTTCTCGCGCCCGGCTTCGAGGGCGATCCCGAGAAATACGGGCTCGCCGTGACCATGACGCGCATCACCTTTCCCTACCTGCTCTGCGTGACGCTGGTGACGCTGCAGTCGGGAACGCTGAACGCGAACCGCCGGTTCGTCGCCGCCGCCTTTGCGCCCGTGCTGCTGAACGTCGTCATGGTGGCGTTCCTCGCCGTCGCGTTCCTGTTCCCGAATGCGGGGATCGCGGCGAGCGTCGGGGTCACGATCTCCGGCGTGCTGCAGCTCGGTCTGATGGCCGTGGCCGCCCGCCGGGCCTCGTGCGCCCGCCTTCGGCCGCGGCGCGATCCAGGC
>CAXUMV010000476.1:548-1967 GCA_964252065.1 uncultured Lichenihabitans sp. | reverse complement strand
GCTGGAGCGTCCGCGCTGGACGCCCGACGTGAAGCGCTTCTTCGCCGCCCTCGGTCCCGCGGTGATCGGGTCGGCCGGCGTGCAGATCGCGATCTTCGCCGACACCATCATCTCGACCCTGCTGCCGACCGGCGGCCCGTCCTCGCTCTACTATGCCGAGCGCATCTACCAGCTCCCCATCGGGGTGATCGGCATCGCGGCCGGCACCGTGCTGCTGCCCGAGATGAGCCGCCGCCTCGCCCAAGGCGAGCCGGACGCCGCGCTGCACGCGCAGAACCGCACCATGGCGGTCACCTTCGCGCTGTCGGCGCCCTTTTTCGTCGTGTTCCTGCTGATGCCCGACGAGATCATGCGCGGCGTCTTCGAGCGCGGCAGCTTCTCGCCCGAGGCCGCGGCGCGCTCGGCGGCGGTGCTTGCCGCCTATGGCTGGGGCCTGCTGCCGGTCGTGCTGATCCGCTCGGCGGTCGCGAGCTTCCAGTCCCGCGGCGACACGACGACCCCCATGGTCGCGGCGCTGATCGCGGTCGCCTGCAACGTCGCGCTCAAGATCGTCCTCTACAAGCCGCTCGGCGCCGTCGGCCT
Organism: uncultured Lichenihabitans sp.; assembly: GCA_964252065.1. GTDB lineage: Bacteria > Pseudomonadota > Alphaproteobacteria > Rhizobiales > Beijerinckiaceae > Lichenihabitans. The sequence continues at coordinate 1,385 of CAXUMV010000476.1, read as the reverse complement.
CGCGGGGGCGACGGCCGTCGGGGCCTGGATCAACCTGCTGGTGCTGGGGGCGCTCGCGACCCGCCGCGGCACCATGCGGTTCGACGACAATCTCGCCCGCGTGCTGGTCGCGACCGATGCCGCCTGCGTGCTGCTGGTCGCCTTCGTGCTCGTCGCGGGACCGCCAGTCCGCCTCTATGCGGCGGCGATCAGCCCGCGCGGCGAACTCCCGCTGCTGCTGCTCGGGCTGCCGGCGGCCCTGATCTACGCCCTCGCCCTGCTGCTCGCCCTCTGGCTCGTCGGCGCCGCCCCGCCCGGCCTCCTGCGCCGCCCGGCCGTCCTCGAGAAGACCTCGCCCTAGGCCGCTGACCCCGCGCCGATCATGCAGGCCTTGCGGACGAAGGCGATCAGCTCCTCGTTGTCCCAGGGCTTGGACAGGAACATGGCGGTGTCGGGAAGCCGCCGCGGCCGTTCCGTCGTGCCGCCCGTCGTGACGCACAGGACGACCTCCGGCCACTCCTGCGCCGCATAGACGGCGAGCTCGATGCCCGACATGGGCGTCAGCAGGTTGATGTCGGTCATCAGCACGGAGATCGAGCCGGCGTGGCGAGACAGCACCTCGAGGGCCTCGGTGACGCTGGTCCGGTAGATGGCCGGCGCGCCGGCCGACGAGAGCAGGTCGCAGATCAGCTCGGCGAGGCGAACGTCGTCCTCGACGACCAGGACCCGCGGTGGTTCATCCGGCTGCATCGGGCCTCCTTCGCGGCTTCAGCGCGCGGCGGCATCCTGCATGATGCCGATGACCTCCAGCGGCAGCCAGGGCTTCTGGAGGAACGTGACGCTGTCGGGCAGCAAGGC
>CAXUMV010000476.1:0-538 GCA_964252065.1 uncultured Lichenihabitans sp. | reverse complement strand
AAGGCGGGGCGCGCGGCAAGGCGGCCGGAGGTCACGACCACCGCGATGGAGGGATCGGCCTGGTTGACCTCGAGCGCGAGCTCGATGCCGTCCATCTCGCCGCGCAGGTTGATGTCGGTGAAGACCGCAGCCACGTCTGCCGGGTGCGCCCTGGTGAAATGGAAGGCCGTGTCGGCGCGGTCGAACTCCACCACCGACAGCCCGGCCGTCTCGAGCATCAACACCGCATCCATGCGGATCAGCGGTTCATCTTCGACAACGAGCACATGGCGCGTCATGGGAGCCTCCGTCGAGCGTTCCTGAAGGCTCAACCCCCGCCGACTCCGATCGTTCCGAAATAGCCACACAGGACATCGCACCGCAAAGCTCAAGCGGAACTATGACCGGGATTGCACATTCGAGCATTGCTTTGTCCGAACCCTGCGAGCCCCGACCATCCATGGCCAAGACCACTCAGACGGTTCTTCCCGGCAGCCCGAACGCGCTCGGCGCCATCTGGGACGGCGAGGGCACCAATTTCGCCCTGTTCTCGGCCAAT
>CAXUMV010000475.1:0-2807 GCA_964252065.1 uncultured Lichenihabitans sp. | reverse complement strand
GACCGCAAGGTCGGCGCCGAAGAAGCTGTTCGACCGCGAAGGGCTGGCCTGGCGCGGGGCGAGGGCGGTCATCGTGTCGCTCATGATGCAAATCGTCTTGGCGCTGCTCGGATGCGGGCGGGGTGAGGGTACGCCTCGCGGCCGAATTGATGAGGAGAGTGGCCTAGCACGCCCGCGGGGCGGGACGGAAGAGCGGTCCGGTCGCGGGGAGAGTGGACACCGGGCCGCCGCGACCCATCTCCATAGTCGCGACGACGGGGATGGACACCATGGAATATCGGCAGCTCGGGCGGTCGGGTCTCAGGATCTCGACGCTCACGATGGGGACCATGACGTTTGGCGGCAAGGGCGAGTTCGGCAAGGTCGGGGATACGGATCTCGCCGGCGCGCGGCGCCAGATCGACATGTGCGCCGCGGCCGGGGTCAATATCATCGACACCGCGGACATCTACTCCCGCGGGCTGTCGGAGGAGATCGTGGGCGAGGTGCTGGCCGGCCGGTCCGACCGGCTGCTGGTGGCCACCAAGGCGCGCTTTCCGATGGGCGATGGCCCGAACGAGGCCGGCCTGTCGCGCTACCACCTCGTCAACGCCTGCGAAGCGAGCCTGAAGCGGCTGAAGATCGACACCATCGACCTCTACCAGCTGCACCAATGGGACGGCCAGACGCCGCTCGAGGAGACCCTCGAGGCGCTGGACCTGCTGGTCCGCGCCGGCAAGGTCCGCTACGTGGGCGCCTCGAATTTCTCGGGCTGGCATCTCATGAAGGCCCTGGCGATTGCGGCGCGTGCGCATCTGCCGGCCTTCGTCAGCCAGCAGATCCACTACACGCTGCAGGCCCGCGAGGCCGAGCAGGAGCTCGTGCCGATCGGCCTCGACCAGGGCCTCGGGATCCTGGTGTGGAGCCCGCTCGCGGGCGGGCTGCTGTCGGGCAAGTACCGCCGCGGCCAGGCCACGCCCGAGGGCCGCAAGCTAAACGAGTGGACCGAACCGCCGGTGCATGACGAGAACCGGCTCTACGACATCGTCGAGGTCGTGGTCGGCATCGCGGAGGCGCACGGGGTCTCGGGCGCGGAAGTCGCGCTGGCCTGGCTGTTGGGCCGCCCGGCCGTCGCCTCCGTCATCATCGGCGCGCGGACCGAGGCGCAGCTCGCGAGCAACCTGCGCGCCACCGAACTCGTCCTCAGCGACGCCGAGCGGGCCTCGCTCGACCGGGTGAGCCTGATCCCGCTCGCCTACCCCTACTGGCACCAGGCCCGCACCGCCAAGGATCGTCTCGGCCCCGCCGACCTGTCGCTGATCGCGCCGCACCTATGAAAGGCTGTTGGAAACGGCGGCATTGACTGGTCCGCCGTCACCGCGAGGCGCGTAAGCGCCGTTGCGATCCAGCTTCCCCGTATGGAACAATGGATCGCCACGCTTCGCTCGCGATGACGGCGCTGGGTTTCCAAACAGCCTCTGAGCCCGATGAAGCCACAGCCGGGCGCGGGCGACCCGCTTTGTGTTCGGGGCGGTGATCTCCTATCTTACGGCCGTCTTACAGCGGCGACCCCATGGCAACGACCATCCTCTCGAGCAAGGGCCAAGTGATCCTGCCCAAGGCCATCCGGGATCGGTTGCGTTGGAACGCGGGGACCCGGCTCACGGTCGAACACACCGCCGACGGCGTCCTATTGAAACCGATGACAACCGCCTTCCCGGAGACCCGGCCCGAGGACGTGTTCGGCTGCCTTCACGTGACCGGAGAGCCGAAGTCGGTGGAACAGATGGAAGCGGCGGTCATCGCGGAGGCCAAGAGACGGCATGCGGGCCATCGATACTAACATCATCGTCCGCTATCTGACCGGCGATGACCCCGAGCAGGCCGAGAGGGCTCGCGCGGTGATCGGCCATACGCCCGTTTTCGTGCCCCGGACCGTCCTTATGGAAGTCGAGTGGGTGCTGCGGGGCGTCTACGCGATGTCGTCGGACCGGATCATCCCCGCACTCCGTGCCCTGGCCGGCCTGCCGGGCGTTGTCGTGGAGGACGCAGTCCTGGTGGCCAAGGCGATGGATTGGACCGGCTCGGGCATGGACTTCGCGGACGCGCTTCACCTCGCGGCGGCGGCCCACTGCGAGGGTTTTCTGACGTTCGACAAGCGCTTCGCTCGCGTAGGGACTCGCTTCGGCCACGTCCCGGTCTCCGCACCTTGACCGAACGATGCCGAGCGACAGGCCAGAACCCGCCGGCGAGGCGGGATGCTACTCCTGCTGGATGGCGGGCTGCACGCCGGCGTTCTCGTCGACCGGGGCCGTGTTGGCGGCGGCCACCGTCGCAAAGCCGTCGCGCTGGTAGATGTCGGGGCGGAACTGCACCACCCCGTCGGGGCTCGCCCAGGCGGTGATGTAGACCCAGTAGACGGCGACCGGCTGCGCGAGCCTCACGTCGATGCGCTGGCCCGAGCGGATCGCGGCGTCGATGGCGTTGCGGTCCCAGCCGGGCGTGTCGCGCAGCAACCAGGCCACGTAGTCGCGCACGTTCTGCAGCCGGATGCAGCCCGAGGACACGAAGCGGAAGTCGTCGCCGAAGACCCCCTTGGTCGAGGTGTCGTGCATGTAGACGCCATAGGGATTGGCGATGTTGATGCGCACGACGCCGAGCGAGTTGTTCTCGCCCGGGTCTTCGCGGAACTTGTAGTTGGTCGCGTCCATCGAGTTCCAGTTGATGGATCCGGGGGGCACTTCCTGCTCGGTCTTGTTGAAGACGCGGATGTGGTTGTCGGTCAGGTAGTTCGGGTCGGCCTGCATCTTGGGGATCAGGTCCTTGCG
>CAXUMV010000474.1:2122-2812 GCA_964252065.1 uncultured Lichenihabitans sp. | reverse complement strand
GACCGGCGGGCCGTCACCACCGCGGACCGGGCGCTGTTCATCTACACCTCGGGCACCACGGGCCTGCCCAAGGCCGCCCATGTCAGCCATCACCGGGTGATGATGTGGAGCCACTGGTTCGCCGGCATGATCGCCACCAGCCCGAGCGACCGCATGTACGACTGCCTGCCCCTCTATCACAGCGTCGGCGGCGTGGTGGCGACCGGGGCGCCGCTGGTCGGCGGCGGCTCGGTGGTGATCGCCGAGAAGTTCTCCGCGCGGGGGTTCTGGGAGGACGTCGTGCGGTGGGACTGCACGCTGGTGCAGTATATCGGCGAACTCTGCCGCTACCTGCTCCACGCGCCGCCCTCGCGGCACGAGACGAGCCACCGCGTGCGGCTCGCCTGCGGCAACGGCATGCGCGGCGATGTCTGGGAGCCGTTCCAGGCGCGGTTCGCCATCCCGCGCATCCTCGAGTTCTACGCCGCCTCCGAGGGTAATTTCTCGCTCTACAACGCCGAGGGGCGGCCGGGCGCCATCGGGCGCATCCCCTCCTTCATGGCGGCGCGGTTTTCCGCGGCCGTGATCCGGCACGACCCGACGACGGGACGGCCGGCCCGCGGCGCGGACGGGTTCTGCATCCGCTGCGCGCCCGGGGAGGCGGGCGAGGCCGTCGGCCGCATCGCGGAGGCGGCCGGGGGCTCGCGGGCC
>CAXUMV010000474.1:0-2112 GCA_964252065.1 uncultured Lichenihabitans sp. | reverse complement strand
GCGGGCCGAACGCTTCGAGGGCTACACCAGCGCGGACGACACCGAGGCCAAGGTGCTGCGGGACGTCTTCAAGCCGGGGGACGCCTGGTTCCGCACCGGCGACCTCATGCGGCTCGACCGCCAGGGCTGGTTCACCTTCGTGGACCGCATCGGCGACACGTTCCGCTGGAAGGGCGAGAACGTGTCGACGGCCGAGGTGGCCGAGGCCGTCGCGGCCTGCCCGGGCGTCAAGGAGGCCGTGGTCTACGGGGTCCCGGTGCCCGGCCAGGACGGCAAGGCCGGCATGGCGGCGCTCGTCGCGGACCAGGAGTTCGATCCCGCCCGGCTCCATGCCCACCTCGCCGAGCGCCTGCCGGCCTATGCCCGGCCCCTCGTGCTGCGGCTTTGCGCGGACTTTGCGGTCACCGAGACCTTCAAGCTGAAGAAGGGCGCCCTCGCGGCGGCCGGCTTCGACCCGGCCCTCGTGCCCGACCCGCTCCTCGTCGCCGATCCCGCCCGGGGCACCTATGTGCCGCTAGACGAGCCCCGCCATGCGGACATCGTGGCGGGCCGCATCCGGCTCTAGCGGGTCAGTCCTGCCCGGGCTCGCCGGTGAGCCCTGCGGCCGCGATGCCGGCCAGGACCGCGGCCTCGTCGTTGTCGGAGGTGTCGCCCGATGCCCCAGCGGCCCCGATCAGGGCGCCGGACCCGTCGCGCAGCAGCACGCCGCCGGGCACCGGGACGAGGCTGCCGCCCACGACATGGGTGACGGCCGCCACGAAGGTCGGCTGCTCGGCCGCGCGCTTGGCGATGGCGCGCGACCCCATGCCGAGCGCCAGCGCGCCGTGCGCCTTGCCGTGCGCGATCTCGAAGCGCTTGAGCGAGGCGCCGTCCTCGGCCGCCGCCGCCTTGACGGCGCCGCGGGCATCGAGCGCCACGACGACCAGCGGTTTGAAGCCCTGCGCCCTGGCATGGGCCAGGGCGGCATCGGTCAGCGTCCGGGCTTACGTGAGGCTCAGCGTCATGGGCGTCATCCCTTCGCGGCGGGCGTCGGCCGCCGCCCGGTCAGCCTTGTGTCACCGCCCGAAGTGGCCCGCAACCCACCGGGCAAGCGCTCAGTCCCAGAACGCCGGGTGGGCCTGGGATAGGCGGCCGCCGAGGCGCACCGGGGCGAGGCGGACCGCAAGGCCCGTGGCGTCGTCGGTCTCGACCGCCAGGCCGCACAGCGTCGCGGGTCCGCTCGCGGGCTCGAAGCGGCTGCCGGGGAGCTTGCGGACGAAGCGGCGGATCGGCTCCTCCTTCTCGACGCCGATCACGCTGTCGTAGTCGCCCGTCATCCCGGCGTCCGACTGATAGGCGGTGCCGTGCGGCAGGATCTGGTGGTCGGCGTTCGGGACATGGGTGTGGGTGCCCACGATCACGCTGGCCCGCCCGTCGAAGCTGTGGGCCAGGGCGAGCTTCTCGCTGGTCGCCTCGGCGTGGACGTCGACCACGACGGCGTCGCAGCCCGCCCCCAGCGGGCAGGCCTCGATCTCGCGCTCGAGGCCGGCGAACGGATCGTCGAGCGCGTCCATGAAAACCCGCCCCATGACGTTGACCACGAGGACCCGGCGGCCGTCGGCGATCTCGACGAGCGCGGCGCCGCGGCCCGGCGTGCCCGTGGGGTAGTTCAGCGGCCGCACGAGCCGCGGCTCGCGCTCGATGAAGATCAGGGCCTCGCGCTGGTCGAAGGCGTGGTTGCCGAGCGTGACGGCATCGGCCCCGGCCGCGAGGAGATCGGCGCAGATGGATTCCGTGATGCCCGCCCCGCCGGCGGCGTTCTCCCCGTTGACCACGACGCAGTCGAGGTGCCACCGGGTCCGGAGGTCCGGCAGCTCGGCCGCGATGGCCGTGCGGCCCGAGCGTCCCATCACGTCGCCGATGAAGAGCAGGCGCACCGGCTCAGGCCGCGCAGATCAGGACGTCGCGCTCCGTCACGATGATGTCGACGGGTTCGTCATGCGGCTCGCTCGGGATGAACAGCTCCTCCTGCACCGCATAGGCGACCCCGATGGTACGGATGCGCTTGCGGGCGCGCAGGTCCGCCAGGGTGCGGTCGTAGTTGCCCGCTCCGTAGCCGATGCGGTGGCCCCG
>CAXUMV010000473.1:0-2818 GCA_964252065.1 uncultured Lichenihabitans sp. | reverse complement strand
CAGGACGCTCACCGCACCGGCGGCCCGGCACGGTACTGGCGGGTGGCGGGCACCGGCACGCGGCTCGGGCTGATCTCGCCGCTCACGGCGAACTTCTGCGACGGGTGCAACCGCGTCCGGCTCACCACGGAAGGCAAGCTCTACCTGTGCCTGGGGCATGAGGATCAGATGGATCTCAAGGCGACGTTGCGTGACGGCGGCGTGGGCGCTCTGGATGCCGCGATCGACGGCGCGCTGGCGATCAAGCCCGCGCGGCACGATTTCTCCGTCGCCCGCGGCGCAGCACCCGCCACCCGTCGCCACATGAGCGTCACCGGGGGATGAGCGGCTATTCGCGGCGCGCGCTAGTCGCTTCGCCCACCGCGCCGGCGAAGGCGGCCGCCGTCGAGCTCGCGGATGCTTGGGACTGGGCGCCGGTCACGGAAGCTGACATCGTCGTCGCGTTGGGCGGCGACGGTTTCATGCTCCAGACGCTGCACGCGATGCTGGAGCGGCGCGAACCGATCGTGCCGGTGTTCGGCATGAACCTCGGCACCGTCGGCTTCCTGATGAACGAATGGCGCCACCACGGCCTCGACGCGCGGCTGCAGCGCGCCCGGCCGTTCAAGGTGACGCCGCTCACGATGACGGTGACGACCACCGATGGCCGCACCCAGACGCTGCCCGCGATCAACGAGGTCTCGCTGCTGCGCGAAACCCGGCAGAGCGCGCGGCTGGAGGTCAGCGTCAACGACCGGATCGTGATGGCCGAGCTGTCGTGCGACGGCATCCTGGTCGCGACGCCCGCCGGATCGACCGCGTACAACTTCTCCGCGCAAGGGCCGATCCTGCCGCTCGGTTCGGGCATGGTCGCGCTCACTCCCATCAGCCCGTTCCGCCCGCGCCGCTGGCGCGGCGCGATCCTGCCCGACAAGGCGCGGATCGCGTTCCGGGTCCTCGAGGCCGCGAAGCGCCCCGTTTCCGCCGTCGCCGATCAGCGCGAGGTGCGCGATGTCGCCGAGGTGACGGTAACGATGGACCGCGCGCGCGAGCTCACCTTGCTGTTCGATCCCGAGCACGCGCTCGATGACCGCATCACCATGGAGCAATTCATCGGTTGAGATCGGGGTTGAGGGTTGCGCCGCGAATACGACGCGTTATAGAGTGCGGCTCCGGAGCGCATTCCCTGATAGCTCAGCGGTAGAGTAGGTGACTGTTAATCACTTGGTCGTAGGTTCGAATCCTACTCAGGGAGCCAATTCGGAACGAAAGTGCGAACTCCGTTCGCCGTCGTTTCCACTACGGTGCCCTCGCTTCGGGAGGAGTGGCCCGCCCCTAGATGGGGCGGGCCGGCTTCTCCGCCCGCAAGAACCCTGAGCAGCTTCGATTTCGTGCCGGTGATGCGGATCGTCGCGTCGCCGACCTCGATTCGCTGAGCAAGCGCCTGAAGCTGGTGACGGCGGTAGCCTCCATCAGCAGTCCTCATGCGGCGCTTGGCTTCCCCAGCGAAGCGTCGGATGGCATCCTCCGTAATGTCGTTGGTCCTATCACCGGCGCGGCGTCACGGACGGTTCTCAGCTCTTTGAGCCGCCCCTTCAGGTTCTCGTCGCCCGTGTCCGCGAGGCCGTTCTCGATCGCATCGTAGAGGCGGGTCAACTTGGCGTCTGCATCCGCCGCCTGCCGGCGGAGCCTGGCGATACTCTCCCGGTAGTCATCTGCCTGCTTCGTCCGCCGTTCCAGAACGCCGTTCAGAAGCTCGACAACACGATCCGGCGCCAACAGGCGATTCTCGATGTGTTCGATGACGATCGCGTCCAGGCGATCGGTGGGGATCGTACGTCCCTTGCAGCCCGTCTTGCCCTGTCGAGCCTTGGTGCAACAGGTGTAGTAGCGGTAGCCCTCGCCTTTTCCTCCAGTGCGTAACGTCATCGCGCCCCCGCAATCAGCGCAGAAGCAGATCCCTCCGAGTGTGGTGCCCGAACTTACGAAACGTGGAGCCTTGAGCTGCGGCGCCCTGGATCGCATGATCGCCTGCGCTTCGTCGAACTCCTCCCGCTCAAGGATGGCCGGGACCGCCACCGTGACGATCTCGTCTTCAGGCTTCTCTTCACGTTTGCGCCAGCTGTAGACATTGAACCGATGCTCGCCGACGTAAGTTGTGCGCGTCAGGATTTGGTGAACCGCTCCAACGCCCCATCGACCCCCGCCCGATGTTCTGATTCCTCTCTGGTTGAGATAGTCCGCAATGAGGTTGGCTCCGAGCGGACCGCGCTCCCCGTCGCCGATATGGACTAGGCGGAACATCAGACGGACATGCTCGGCCTGAACCGGATCAACCTCCAGCTTCTTCTTAGTCCGGGCGCCGCGCTGTTCCGCAGCGACGACGCGGTAACCGAACGGGGGACGTGAGCCGTTCCAGAAGCCTTGGCGGGCGTTCTCCCGCATAGCTCGAAGCGTGTGCTTGGCGTTCTCTTTCGACTGATATTCGTCGAACAGCGCCATGATCTGACGCATCATTACGCTCATCGGGTCCTCGCCGAGGTCCTGCGTGATCGACACCAGCCGGACGCCGTTCTTGGCGAGCCGCCGAACATAGAACTCAAGCTGGAACTGGTCGCGGAAGAAGCGGGAGAACGAGTGGACGATGATCGTGTCGAACGTCGGCGGCTTGGCCGCGGCCGCGTCCATCATCTTCTGGAACTCCGGGCGACGATCATCCGTGGCAGAGGCGCCGGCCTCGACGAACTCCGCCGCCACGATGTAACCCCGAGTTTGGCAGTAGGCTTGTGCCTGCCTGCGCTGGTCAGGAATGGACAGGTCCTGCTCCGCCTGACGGCCG
>CAXUMV010000472.1:2551-2821 GCA_964252065.1 uncultured Lichenihabitans sp. | reverse complement strand
CGTGGTGGCTGCCCTGCTCAAGCGGGAGGGCTACGACGTCGTGGGCGTCACGCTCCAGCTCTACGACGGCGCCGCGGCGCGAGGTCGGCCCGGCGCCTGCTGCGCGGGCGCCGACATCCGGGATGCGCGCCGCGTCGCGGCCTCGCTCGGCATCCCGCATTACGTGCTGGACTACGAGGAACGCTTCCGGACGGAAGTGGTCGAGCGCTTCGCCGCGAGCTACGCCGCCGGCGAGACGCCGGTCCCCTGCGTCGAGTGCAATCGGACGGT
>CAXUMV010000472.1:0-2541 GCA_964252065.1 uncultured Lichenihabitans sp. | reverse complement strand
CCCGTGACAAGGGCAACGCCCGCCGGGTGACCATCCACACGATGGAGCGCGACCCGTGGGCCGACGGAGCCGTGCAGCCGCACCCGATCCTCTCCGTGCTTGACCACCTGGCCGCCGCCGGCGATTTCGGGGCGGCTGTCCTGGCGACCGGGCATTACGCGGCGTGCCGGCCCGCAGCCGGCGGAGGCCGCGAGCTCCTGCGGGCCGCCGATGCGGCGCGCGACCAGAGCTACTTCCTGTACGGCACAACGCCGACGCAGCTCGAGCGGCTGCGCTTCCCGCTCGGCGAGATGGGGAAGGACGAGACGCGCCGGATCGCGGCCGAGCTCGGGCTCGCCGTCGCCGGTAAGCCCGACAGCCAGGACATCTGCTTCGTGCCGTCCGGGCGCTACGGGGACCTCGTCGAGCGCCTGCGGCCGGACGCCGTGCGGCCCGGCGAGATCGTGCATGTCGACGGCCGGGTTCTCGGGCGGCATCGCGGCATCGTGCATTTCACCGTCGGGCAGCGCCGCGGGATCGGGGTCGCGGCGTCCGAGCCGCTGTACGTACTGGCGCTCGACGCCGCCTCGGCCCGGGTCGTGGTCGGCCCGCGCGCGGCGCTCGCCACCACCTCGATCCGACTGCGGGACGTGAACTGGCTCGGCGAGGTACCCCTCGATGCCCTGCCGGCGGCCGGCCTGCCGGTCTGCGTGCGCGTCCGGTCCACCCGTCCGCCCCGCCCCGCTTTCCTGCGCCACGGCCGCGACGGGACCGCCGTGGAGCTCCTGGCGGCGGAGGACGGCGTGGCCCCGGGCCAGGCCTGCGCCATCTACGCCGATGCGAGTCCGCGCGCTCGCGTGCTCGGCGGCGGCACCATCGAGCGGCCGGCGGCGCACCGCCCGGCCGCCGAAGCGGCCTGACCGGAGCATCCCAGCGTGGCCGTGCAGCCCACCACCGCGCTCATGCGCAAGGCATACCAGCGCTGGGCGCCGATCTACGACGTCATCTACGACAAGCTGACGGAGCCTGCGGCCCGTGCCGCCGTCCGGGCCGTCGAGGCCTGCGGCGCCCGCATTCTGGAGGTCGGCGTCGGCACGGGCCTTTCGCTCGGCTACTACGGGCCGGGCTCCGAGGTGCACGGCATCGACCTGTCCGAGGACATGCTCCGGCGCGCCCGCGACAAGGTGGTCCGGCGCGGCCTGCGTCACGTGAGAAGCCTGCAGGTGATGGATGCCTGCCGGGTCGGCTTCCCGGACGACAGCTTCGACGCCGTCACGGCGCAATTCCTGATCACGCTCGTGCCGAACCCGGAGGGCGCGCTCGACGAGATGGCGCGCGTGCTGCGTCCCGGCGGCGAGATCGTGCTGGTCAACCATTTCGGCCAGGAGGCAGGGCTCCTGGCGGCGGTCGAGCGGCTGGCGGCGCCACTCTCGGCCGCGATCGGCTGGAGTTCGGACTTCAAGGCCTCCCGCATCGAGCGATGGGCGGCCGCGAAGGGGCTCGGAATCGTGCCACCCGCGCCGGTCTTCCCGGCCGGGTTCTTCAAGATCCTCAGGGTGACGAAGCCGCGCTGACGTCACCGCGTATCCGGGAGTCCGCGATGTCGAACGAGACCGAAGGCCGGATCGCCGCCTGGCTGGCGGAGCAGCAGGACGCCATGGTCGCGCTCCTCGAAGAGGTCGTGAACGTCGATTCTGGCAGCTACGACAAGGTGGGCGTCGACGCCGTCGGCGGCTCCTTCGAGCGTTTCTTCGCGCAGGAGGGCATCCGTACGGCGCGCCACCCGCGCGAAAGCTTCGGCGACGCGATCATCGCGGAGGTTGCGGGCGCGGGCGGGGCCAACAAGCCGATCGTGCTCATGGGCCACCGCGATACCGTGTTCCCGAAAGGCGAGGCCGGGCGCCGGCCCTTCCGGATCGAGAACGGCCGCGCCTACGGGCCGGGCGTCGCCGACATGAAGGCCGGGCTCGTGATGAACGCCTTCGTGCTGGCGGCCTATCACCGCTTCGGCGGCGCGCCGGCGCCGCTCCTCGGCCTCATCACCTCCGACGAGGAGATCGGCTCGCCCGCCTGCCGCGGCATCATCGAGGACACGGCGCGCGGCGCCCGCGCGGTCTTCAACGCCGAGCCCGGCCGCCCCTCGGGCAACGTGGTGACCGGCCGCAAGGGCGGGGTGTTCATGGAATGCGAGGTCCTCGGCAAGGCGGCCCATTCCGGCGGCGCCTTCCAGGACGGGATCAGCGCCATCCTGGAGGTCGCGCACAAGATCGTGCGGCTGGCCGAGGTGACGGACCTCGCGGCGGGCGTGACCCTCAACGTGGGCCTCGTCTCGGGCGGTCAGTCGGTCAACACGGTCGCGCCCTCGGCCCGGATCGGCATCGACCTGCGCTACGTGGAGCCGCCGCAGCGCGCTGCCGCCATGGTCAGGATCGAGGAGATCGTGGCGAGCGCGACCGTGGCTGGCACCTCGGCCCGGCTCGAGATCAAGGGCGAGTTCCTGCCGCTCGTGCAGGACGAAGCCTCGCGCCACCTCTTCGACGCCTACCGGCAGGCGATGGGCAC
>CAXUMV010000471.1:0-2827 GCA_964252065.1 uncultured Lichenihabitans sp. | reverse complement strand
CGCTATGCGCCCTCGTCCAAGGATCTCGCCTCGCGCGACGTCGTGAGCCGGGCCATGACGATGGAGATCCGCGAGGGCCGCGGCGTCGGCCGGGAGAAGGACCACATCCATCTCCATCTCGACCACCTCGATCCCAAGATCCTGGCCGAGCGGCTGCCGGGCATCTCGGAAAGCGCCAAGATCTTCGCCGGCGTCGACGTCACCAAGGAGCCCATCCCCGTGCTGCCGACGGTGCACTACAACATGGGCGGCATCCCGACGAACTATCACGGCGAGGTGCTGACCAAGGCGGGCGGCGACCCCGACAGCGTGGTGCCCGGCCTGATGGCGATCGGAGAGGCGGCCTGCGTGTCGGTGCACGGGGCCAACCGGCTCGGCTCCAACTCGCTGATCGATCTCGTGGTGTTCGGCCGGGCCGCGGGGCAGCGGGCCGCCGAGATCGTGACGCCCGGCGAGAAGCAGCGCGAGCTGCCCAAGGACTCGGCCGACCTCGCGCTCCACCGCCTCGACAAGTTCCGCCACGCCTCGGGCGGCACCCCCACGGCGGAGCTGCGCCTGCATATGCAGAAGACGATGCAGAACAACTGCGCGGTGTTCCGCACGGGCGAAATCCTCGAGGAAGGCTCCAAGCTGATCCACGACGTGTGGAGCCGGGCCCAGGACATCGGGGTGAGCGACCGCTCGATGATCTGGAACTCCGATCTCGTCGAGACGCTGGAGTTCGACAATCTGATCACCCAGGCGGTCGTGACCATGGACAGCGCGCTGAACCGCACCGAATCCCGCGGTGCGCATGCCCGCGAGGACTACCCCAACCGCGACGACAAGGCCTGGATGAAGCATACGCTGGCCTGGCTGGACGAGCACGAGAAGCGCGTCTCGATCGATTTCAGGCCCGTGCACACCTACACGATGACCAACGACGTGCAGTATGTGGAGCCCAAGGCCCGGGTGTATTGAGGGGGGCGGCAGGATGTCGGTGCAATCTCCGGCCGTCATCGGTCACAACAGGATAGGGCGGAGATCCCGCGTGTATGCCATCACCTTCGACTTCGATGTGGAGATGCTCGAACGCCTGTATCATAACGCGTCCTGGCGCAATGCCTATACGGACGTCAGGCGCTTCCTCGAGGAGAACGGCTTCGAGAACAAGCAGGGTTCCGTCTACTTCGCTCTCGGCGATATCGACGCCGTCGAGTGCATCGCCATCGTTCAGGACCTCGCCGAGACGTTCGACTGGTTCACGCCAGCGCTGAAGGACATCCGTATGCTGCGGATCGAGGAGAACAACGACCTGATGCCTGTTCTGGATCGTAAGCGGCGGCGCAGACGGCCATGACCGACCGCACTCTCGCGAGCTCCGGACGGACCGAGCCGTTGCCGCAAACGAGTCGCATCGTCTCGCTTCAAGTCACGGGCTGGCAGCCGAAGGCCGACCCTGACCTGCAGGGCCGCGCCGCTGCGGCGCTGGAAGGGGGCGACGTCGTCGTCATGCCGGCGCTGGCCTTCCCGCTGACGGCCACCGAGCGCGGCTATCTGCGGCCCGATGCCGTCAAGGACGGCACCAAGACGATCAAGTATGAGCCGCGCACCGGACGCGTGTGGGGCACGGCCGACCAGGGGGGCGAAGAGGTGCTGCGCGGCATGCTCAAGCGTTACGCCGAGGAGGCCCATGCGCTCGTGCTCGCGCTGTTCCCCGGCTACGCCCGGGGGCTGACGCTGGGCGCGACGAGCTTCCGCCCGGTCGAGGCACAAGGCCGCCTGCAGAGCGCCCGCAGCGACGACACGTTGCTGCATGTCGATGCCTTCCCGAGCCGGCCCAGCGCCGGCCAGCGGATCATGCGCGTGTTCACCAACATCAACCCGGACGGCAAGCCGCGGGTCTGGCGCGTCGGCGAGCCGTTCGAGGCGGTGGCGCGCCGCTTCCTGCCCGGCATCGGTGCCCCGCTCCCCGGCAGCGCCGCTCTCCTGAAGATGCTGCACATCACCAAGGCGCGGCGGACCGCGGCCGACCACTACATGCTGAAGCTGCACGACACGATGAAGGGCGATGCCGCCTACCAGCGCGACTGCCCGCGGCAGCAGGTCGAGTTCGCGCCGGGCACGACCTGGATGGTGTTCACCGACCAGGTCTCCCACGCCGCCATCTCGGGGCAGCATGCGCTCGAGCAGACTTTCACCCTCGATCTCGTCGGGATGAGCAATCCCGAGACCTCGCCGCTGCGGGTGCTGGAGCGCCTCAAGGGCAAGAAGCTACACTAGGCCGATCGTTCCATGGTTCAGCTCGCGCTTCCCAAACATTCGCAGGTCCGGCAGGGCAAGGTCTGGCCCAAGCCCGAAGGGGCGACCCGCCTCAAGGAGTTCCGCGTCTATCGCTGGGACCCCGACGACGACGCCAACCCGCGCATCGACACCTATTTCGTGGATCTCGACACCTGCCAGCCCATGGTGCTGGACGGGCTGATCTGGATCAAGTCGCGCATCGATGCGACCCTCACGTTCCGCCGGTCCTGCCGCGAGGGCATCTGCGGCTCCTGCGCCATGAATATCGAGGGCGTGAACACGCTCGCCTGCACCAAGGGCATGGCCGAGGTCAAAGGGCCCATCAAGCTCTACCCTCTCCCGCACATGGAGGTGATCAAGGATCTGGTGCCCGATCTCACCCGCTTCTATGCCCAGCACGCGCTGATCGAGCCGTGGCTGCACACCTCGAGCCCCGAGCCCGAGAAGGAGTGGAAGCAGTCCCCCCAGGCCCGCCACAAGCTCGACGGGCTCTACGAGTGCATCCTGTGCGCCTGCTGCTCGACCTCGTGCCCGAGCTACTGGT
>CAXUMV010000470.1:0-2829 GCA_964252065.1 uncultured Lichenihabitans sp. | reverse complement strand
TTGCGCAGGAACGTGAGGCCGTCCATGCGCGGCATCTCGAGGTCGAGGATGATCACGTCGGGAAGATCGTCCTGGATGCGGCGCGCCGCGGCGAAGGGGTCGGCCGCCGCCCCGACCACCTCGATGTCGGGCGCCTCGTTGAGGATGGAGGCCAGCGTCTGGCGCACGGAGGCGGAATCGTCGACGATCAGGACTCGGATGGGGTTCATCTGGACACTATCCCGCGCGTTGGGTCCGCCTGGAAGACGGTCGGCAAGACCTGGCTGACGCCCGAGGCACCCGCGCCGGCCGCCGACTCGGAGTGACCGAGGATCAGGAAGCCGCCCGGCCTCAGATGCGAGGCCAGGCGTTCGACGACCGCCATCTGGGTCTTCTTGTCGAAATAGATGAGGACGTTGCGGCAGAAGATCACGTCGACGTCGCGGTCGAACGGATAGCTCGCGTCCATGAGGTTCAGGCTGTGGAACTGCACGCGCCGCCGCAGCTCGGGGACGATGCGGGCGACCTGCTGGTCGGGGCTGCGGGACGGCATCAAGTAGCGCTGCCGCATGGCGGCCGGCACCGCCTCGAGCATGGCGTCGGGGTAGATGGAGGCGCGGGCGGTCTCGATGACCTCGCTCGAGATGTCGGTGCCGAGGATCGAGTAGCCGAAGCGCGGGCCCGACCGGTGCATCTCCTCGAGGACCATGGCGACCGTGTAGGCCTCGGCACCCGTCGAGCAGGCGGCGCTCCAGACCTTGACGGTGCGGCGCTCGCCCCGGGCCAGAAGCTGCGGGACGGCCTGGCGGGCCAGGAACTCGAAATGCGGCGGCTCGCGGAAGAAATCGGTCTTGTTGGTGGTGACGCAGTCGATGAGGTGGGCCAGCTCGTCGTCGAGACGCCCACGCTCGAGGACTTCGCGCCCGTAGGCCTCGAGGTCGTTCAGGCCCAACGCGCGGACGCGCTTGCGCAGCCGGCCTTCCACCATGGTCCGCTTGGCGGGGGGCAGCTGGATGCCGACCTGCCCCTGGACCAGCTCGGCGATCGCCTGGAACTGGCGATCGGTGAAGCGGTCCGTCGCGGCGAGCTGGGGAGCGGCCGTGGTCATGCCGCGACCGGGGTCGGCGCGCCGAGCAGCGCACCGTCGAACTCCATAAGGCGGGCGAGGTCGACGATGACCACGAAGGCCTCCCGCTTGCGCCCGATGCCGGCGATGTAGCTCGCCCGCCAGCGCCCCCCGACGTCCGGGGCGGGCTCGAGGCGGTTGTCGTCGACCCCGGTCACCTCGAACACGCGGTCCGCCACAAAGCCGACGCCCGTGACGCGGCCCGCGATGGGCACATGCAGGATGATGATGCGGGTCGAGGGGGTGGGCTCCACCCGGGGCATGCCCAGCTTCAGGCGAAGATCGACCACCGGGTAGCCCGTGCCGCGCACGTCGATCATGCCGAGCAGGAAGTCGGGCGCCTGCGGCAGGCCGGAGATCGGCCGCATGTCCAGAATCTCGTGGACGTGGCGGATGTCGATGCCGAAGACCTCCTGGTCGAGGCCGAGCGTCAGGTACTGGGTGATGTCGGACACGGGCGGGATGCCTCCGGGGGGAGAAGGGCCGTCGGGACAGGCGGGGGATGCGAGGAGGGAGCGCCGGCCCGGGCCGGGCGGCGCTCCCTCGGCTTTGGGGTGGACGGCCGGTCAGGAGGCCCGGTGGAACGCCTCGTCCTGGCTGTCCTGGGCGTCGGTCATGTCGAGCGCGAAGCCGCCGGCCGCGGGTTTGCGGGGCCGCTGCGGGGCCTTGGTCGCGAGGGGCGAGCGGATCACGTGGGCGCTCGCCTCCACCTTGCGGCGCAGCTGGGCCACCGGATGATCGGCCCCGGCCCTGACGGCGGGCGTCGTCGCGGCCCGGCCCGTCGCCGCCGCGTCGATGCGGAAGAAGGCGATGGTGGCCTGCAGCTGCTCGGCCTGGTTGGCCAGCTCCTCGGAGGTTGACGACACCTGCTCGGAGGCGGCGGCGTTCTGCTGGGTCACCTTGTCGAGCTGCTGGATCGCCTGGTTGATCTGCATCGAGCCCACGTCCTGCTCGCGGCAGGCCGCCGTGATCTCCTCCACGAGATCGGCGGTGCGCTTGATGTCCGGCACGAGCTTGGCCAGCATGGCGCCCGCTTCCTGGGCGGTCTTGACCGTGTCCGAGGACAGCGTGCCGATCTCGGTCGCGGCCGCCTGGCTGCGCTCGGCGAGCTTGCGCACCTCGGAGGCCACCACCGCAAAGCCCCGGCCGTGCTCGCCGGCCCGCGCCGCTTCCACGGCGGCGTTGAGGGCGAGGAGGTCGGTCTGGCGGGCGATCTCCTGCACGATGGTGATCTTGGAGGCGATGATCTGCATGGCGTCGACCGCCCGGCCGACCGCCGCCCCGCTGGCTTCGGCGTCCTTGGCCGAGCGATGGGCGATCGTCTCGGTCTGGCTCGCGTTCTCGGCGTTCTGCTTCACGTTGGCGGCCATCTCCTCCATGGAGGCCGAGGCCTCCTCGGTGGACGAGGCCTGCTCGGTCGACCCCTGCGAGAGCTGTTCGGCGCTGGCCGACAGTTCCTGGCTGCCGGCGGACACGTTCTGGGCCGCGGTGATCGTGTCGGCCACGATCGTGCGCAGCCTGTTCACCATGGTCTCGAGCGCGATGCCGAGCGTGTCCTTGTCGGACAGGCGCTTGGTCTCGACCGTCAGGTTGCCGGCCGCGATCTGGTCGGCCACGGCGGCCGTGGCGTTGAGGTTGGCCGTCATGGCGTTCAGCGCCGTGATCAGGTCGCCCACCTCGTCGCTGCTGGTGACGGCGAGCTTCTGGCTGAGGTCGCCCGTGGC
>CAXUMV010000469.1:0-2854 GCA_964252065.1 uncultured Lichenihabitans sp. | reverse complement strand
GGCAGCCAGAAGGTCACGCCAACCACGTATTGTAAATTCTTGCCGAGTGCTTCTTTAACTGTGGCGTTCGTGGTGAGATGGCCACCGACGAAAGCCTTCGGACTGAAGTCCAAAGCGGCGAATTCCTGCACCAGCTTGATGCAAATCGTATCCCAGCCGCAATTGTAGACGACATCGATGTCGCCGGCCCGCTTGAGCTTCAGCACAGTGGGGCGGAGATCCTGAGCCTTCATCGGGAGCACGTCCTCGACGACGACCCTCATTCCCTCGCGCTCCGCGAATTCCCTCAGGCCCGCAGCCATCTCCAGGTAGACCGGATCGTCGAACGTCACGATGGCGAGCGTCTTGGGTTTCGGGTTCTGCTTGAGCAGGAGATCCATGGCGAGCTTGCCATAGTCTCGGCCTTGGCCGACCAGCGTGAAGGTCGTGTGGCCGCCTAGCTCCTGATCGACCCGCTGGGACGCGGCTCCTGCCTGCACGGTGATGCGGCCGTACTTGCGGGCGATCGCGCCCTGCGCGAGGACGGTGTCCGTCCCGTAGGCACCGACGATCAGGTCGACCTTGTCCGTGCTGATCAGGCGCTCGGTGAGTTGGGCGGTCCGGGCGGCGTTGTTCTCGTCGTCGTAGAACTGCCACTTGATGTCGGCGTCTTTGCCGCCGACCGAGATCTTGCCGCCTACCGTCTCGCCCCAGAACTCGTAGGCATCCTTGTAGATTTTGGCGACTTTCTCGTATGGTCCGGTCAAGGGCAGCGAGGTGCCGAGCTTGACGACGCGGTTCTGCGCGATGGCGGGCATGGGGAAGCCGACTGACAGCGCCGCAACCGCCGAGCCTCCCAGAAACGCCCGGCGGCCTAGGACTGGGTTGGTGAACCCTTTCTGATCCTTGCTCATTGTTCTCTCCCCTTGATGTTTAGTCGTTCTTAATCTCGGCCGAGGCGTGCCCGCTCCGGTCCGTCAACTGCTGATCACGGCGACATCCGTCCCGACCGCGACCATGGCGCCCTCTTCGCAGAGCTGGTCTGTCAAGGTTCCCGACGTTGGAGCAGTCAGTTCGAAGCTCGCCTTGTCGGATTCCATGAGAGCGATGACCTCGTCTGCGGCCACGGCTTCGCCGGGCTGGCGAACCCAAGAGGAGAGCGTCACCTCTTCGACCGTGAGGCCTAGCTTCGGAACTTTCACGCGAACCCTCATCCCGAGCTCCTAGCTGCCCACGTAAACGGGTGCGCGTTTTTCGAGGAAGGCTCGCATGCCTTCCTTCTGGTCGGCTGTATTGAACAGCAGCAGGAACTCCCGCAGCTCATATTCGAGCGCGGTGTCGAACTCTGCTTCGGATCCTATATTGACGCTGGCCTTCGCCGCCGCGAGCGCAAGTGGAGCTTTCCGGGCGAGTTCGTCGGCGAGTTCCTGGGCGGCGGCCGGCAACTCACCCCGGGATACACATCGGTTCGCGAGCTGGAGGCGCACGGCCTCGCGCCCCTCGATCAACCGGCCGAGCATCAGGATCTCTTTCGTCTTCAAGCGCCCAAGCCATCGGGTGAGGCGAACGGCGGCGCCGGCGCCCGGAATGACCCCGATGTTGATCTCGGCGAGCCCGAAACGGGCCTCGTCCGAACAGAGAACAAAGTCGCATGCCAGTGACATCTCGGTACCGCCGCCGGTGGCCCAGCCGTGAACGGCAGCGATCACAGGCTTGGGGCACCGCTCGATCGCTCGGAACAGATCGAGCCAGTGCCGGTTGTAGGCGGCCATTTCGGCCGGCCCATAGCCGGCGATCTCGCTGATGTCGGCCCCCGCCGTGAAGGCCCGCTCGCCCGCCCCCACGATGACGAGCGCACGAATACCGGGCTCGGCCGCTGCGGCTTCGACCGCTGCCCGACATGCCCGGACTGCCGCCTCGTTCATCGCGTTGTGGACGCGTGGCCGGTTAAGAGTAATCCAGCGCGTCGCGTTTCGCGTATCGATCACGAGGGGAGGGGCTTCCTCGGTCACGCGGACATCTCCCGAAGCGTCTGTGCGATCAGCTCCGGGCCGGGCAGATACGCGGCCTCCAAGTGCGGCGCGAAGGGACTCGGCGCGAAGGGGGGCGTAATCCGCCGCGGTCGTGCTCTTAGATCCGCCCTCTCGGATACGGCCGTGATGACCTCTGCGCCGAGTCCGCAGGGTGCGTGCCCCTCGTGTACAACACAGAGCCGGCCCGTGCGGGCGACGGACGCCAGGATCGCGTCAAGATCGAGCGGGCTGACGGTCCGGGGATCGAGAACTTCGATCTCCAGTCCTTCCGCCGCGAGCGCCTCCGCGGCCTTCAGAGCGGGTGCCACCATCTGCCCGATCGCCACCAGCGTGACATCGCGCCCGGGCCGGACCGTTCTCGCTCGTCCGAGCGGGACGAGCGTATCGTCGCCCTCACCCTCGACCTCGCCCGAGGAACCGACCAGCTTCTTCCCTAGAAGGCAAAGAACCGGATTGTCGTCGCGGATCCCCGACTTCACCAGGCCGAGCAGATCAGCGGGCGTTGCCGGCATGACGACCTTCAGGCCTGGCACATGAGCGAACCAGGCCGCAAGCGACTGCGAGTGCTGCGGTCCCGCGTTCACGCCGCCACCGCCGAACGTGTACAGAAGCAACGGTATCGAGACCTGCCCGCCGAGCATGTAGCGCAGCTTCGCGGCCTGATTGACCAGCGGGTCCATGCAGCACGTGAGGAAGTCTTCGAACCCGATCTCGACGAGCAGGCGGATGCCGCTTGCGCGCGTCAGCGTCACGAGCGGGCGATCGCGAAGATCCTCCCACGTCAGCGTCTTGCGCCGCGGCGCCGCATGCGAGGCGAAGAAGGCGGTCAGGGCGTCGCGCGC
>CAXUMV010000468.1:0-2866 GCA_964252065.1 uncultured Lichenihabitans sp. | reverse complement strand
AGTGCCAGAATTTCACGCTGGTCCGCAACGGAACCTGCCTGAAATGCGAGACCTGCGGGGCGACGACGGGATGTAGCTGAAGCGCACCGCTCTTCCCGTCCTCGGGCGCGGGCCGTTCGCCATGGCGAGAGGGGCCTGTCGCCGTGCGGATGGGCAGCGGGGTCGTGGTCGGGTGGCTCGGCCCTACGGCTTCGCCCTTACAAGCCGGGCACGCGGCTTTCCCGTGACCGGCTCGTCGCGAACACCGCGGCTTGGTTTAGAACCATATCTTCACCCACCAGGGGTGGTGTGTGACAAGAGTCGCATGTCGCTAAGCGGACGCAATTTACGGCTTGCGTCGATCGACCGGATTAGGCCGAAGATACTGCGTGAGTAACTCGGCGGCTGGCGGAGGATTGAAGCTCGACCGCGGCACAACAACACGGCCGGACGTCAAGGCTTTTGCCTGAGGCGTTCATACGGAGACGCCGCTCCGGCATTCCCGATCGCAGCGCTCAGGTCACGGGTGGGACGTCGTCCAGATCCGGTGGACGAGGGACATCGTCTCCGCCGCGATCGCAAGGGCGCCCAAGGCCAGCATCAGGCTGGCGAGCCACGCCTTACGGCGGGCCTCAATCGCTTGGCTGATCGCGATGGCTTTCGCCCGGCGCCTGCCATACGGTCCACCGTTATCCATGCGAGCGTCCTCGGTCCTGAGACTCCATGCCTAGTCAACGAGCCTACCCCGCCTTGGGGTTCCTCGCAATCCGAATTGGTGACATTTAGCCGCCGCGCGGCCGGTCCCCCCGGCGGTTCGCGCCGTATGGCTTCTCAGGTCTTGCGCCGCTTAGCCTTGCGGGGCTTGCCGCCGACACCGCCGTCGCCCCGCGGGTCGAAGCCGACCACGATCGTGTAGTCGGTGTTCGCCTGGGCCGAGAGGAACGGTACGCCGATGGGGTCGGTGACGATGGAGAACGGCGCATTGGCGTCGCCCGCCCCGATGCTGACCGGCACTTGGTAGAGCTTGGAGGCGACCGCGGTCTCGTCCCGCTCGCGGCGGACCGCGACCCTCACGGGCGCCGTGAAGCCGCCCGGGCTGCCCATCGGCCCCAGCAGGGCCCGCCCTTCGACCCCCACCTTGATCACCAGCTGGTCCCCGACCCGGGAGCATTCGCGCACCACATCGCCCATCGAGAACTGGTAGCGCACATTACCGTTCGACTGCTCGGCCCCCGCATAGACGCGGGAGGAGGCCGTGCCGTCCAGCACCTCGATCTCGGGACAGGTCGGCTTTTCCGTTGTGTCGACCGGCTTGGACATGGCCGGCGCGCTGGGGCTGTTGAAGGCGAGCAGGTTGCCCAGCGTCGTGCCGCGGTCGACGGAGGGCGACTCGAACCCGCTCGAGCCCGCCCCGCAGGCGCTGACCAGGCCGCCCAGCGCCAGGAGGATCAGGACGCAAGAGCCTCGCTTGACCACGACAGTCCCCACCATACCCGCCGTCCTCGCCCCTGCCCCGGTGCCGCGTGCCCGGCGGGGCCGCCTTATAGCCAGCTTTGCCCGGTGCGGCCAGCCGTCACGGCCGATTCCCGTGCCCGGGTGGCGGAGGAGGCAGGCTTCGGGTATGGAACGCGCGTGACGATCGCAGACGACCTCGAGCCCGTGAGCCGCCCCTCGCGCTATGCCCGGATGAACGGGATCGGCAACGCGATCCTGATCGTCGACCGGCGCGGCCAGCCCCCGCTCGATGCCGCCGCGGCCCGGCGCCTGCACGGCCGGGACGGGCTCGCCTTCGATCAGCTGATGGCCCTCGGCCCGCCGCGCCGGGCCGGCAGCGCGGCCTTCGTCGACATCTTCAACGCGGACGGCTCGCGCGCGGGGGCCTGCGGGAACGGCACGCGCTGCGTCGCCTGGTACCTCATGGAGGAGGCGGGCGGCACGGCGGTCCGCTTCGAGACGGACGGCGGCCTCCTGGCGTGCCGCCGGGACGGACCCTGGGCCTTTACGGCCGACATGGGCCCGCCGCGCCTGGGCTGGCACGACATCCCGCTGCGGGACGCGGTCGAGGATACCCGCGCCTTCGCGCTCGAGCCCCACGCGGCCTGGATGGACGCGCTCGGCCCCTGCGCCGGGGTCAGCATGGGCAACCCGCATGCGGTCTTCTTCCTGTCGCCCGAGGCGGAGCTCCCCGATCTGGCGCATCTCGGCCCGGCGCTCGAGCACCACCCGATGTTTCCCGACCGGGCCAACGTCTCCTTCGCCCGGGCGATGGCGCAGGACCATGTCGTGCTCGACGTCTGGGAGCGGGGCGCGGGCCTGACCCGGGCCTGCGGCTCGGCCGCCTGCGCAAGCGTCGTGGCCGGCGTCCGCCTCGGCCTCGTCAGCCGCACGGCGCGCGTCGACCTGCCGGGCGGCACCCTCCGCATCGCCTGGCAGGAGGCGGACGGCCATGTGCTGATGAGCGGCCCGGTGGAGCTCGAAGCCCTGGGCGAGCTTGTAGCCTCGTGACGGTCGCGGTCGCGAGCTTCGGCTGTCGCCTCAACGGGGTCGAGTCCGACCGCATGGCCGCCTTGGCCACGGCCGCCGGCCACCGCGATCTTGCGATCGTCAACACCTGTGCGGTGACCGGGGAGGCCGTCCGGCAGGCCCGGCAGGCCATCCGGCGCCTGAAACGGGAGCGGCCCGACCGGCGGGTGGTGGTGACCGGCTGCGCAGCCGAGATCGACCCCGCGGGCTTCGACGCCATGCCCGAGGTCGACCGCCGGCTCCCCAACGGGGTCAAGGCGACGCCGGGCGCCTGGGGCCTTCCGGAGAGCGCCGGCGAGGAGATGCCGGTTCCCTCCACCCGCACGCGCGGCTTCGTCGAGGTCCAGAACGGCTGCGACCACCG
>CAXUMV010000467.1:0-2879 GCA_964252065.1 uncultured Lichenihabitans sp. | reverse complement strand
TCGAGGCGATCCGCCTCGCCGGGCGCGCCACGATCGGCCTCTCGCCCGCCATGGTCGAGGACATCCACGGGAATCTCGCCCGCATCGTGGCGAGCGGCCTCACGGTCGTGCTGGTCGAGCAGGACCTCAAGCGCGCCCTCAGGGCCGCGACCCGCTTCGCCGTCATGCTCGAGGGCCGCATCGTGCTCCGGGGCCGTCCCGGCGCGGTCGAGGAGGCGGCCATCACGGCAGCCTATTTCGGCATGGCACGCCCGGCCGGGGCGCCCGTGCCGGCGGTGGCGCGATGAGCGCGGACGATCTCTACTGGGCGGGGATCGACCTTGCCAACGGCATCCTGTCTGGCGCCATGCTGGGCGGCTCCTATGCCCTGATCAGCATCGGGCTCGCCCTGAACTTCGGGGTCATGCGCCTCGTGAACCTGTCACACGGCGACTGGCTGATCCTGGCCGCCTATTTCTGCGTGGCGGCCATGACGGCGGTTCCCGTCTCGCCCTTCTTGACGCTGCTGGCGGTCGTGCCCGTCATGTACGCGCTGGGCTACGCCCTGCAGCGCCTGCTGCTGAACCACGTGTCGGTCCAGGCCTCCGAGCGCCGCGGCATGTCGCCGGTGTTCGGGACGATGCTGCCCCTTCTGGTCACCTTCGGCCTCTCCATCGTGCTGAGCCAGGGCATGCTGCTGGCCTTCAGCGCCGATGCCGCGACGATCCGCAACGACCTGTCCTTCTCGGCGATCGGCCTGACCGAGGACCTCAGCGTCTCGACGCTGCGCTTCGGCTTCTTCGTCGCCGCGGCGGCGCTGATCGCGGCGCTCGCCTTGTGGATGCGCGCGACCCATGTGGGCCGGGCGATCCGGGCGGCCTCCGACGATCCCGAGACCGCGGCCCTCATGGGCATGCGGACGCCGCACATCTATGCGGTGGCGAGCGGGCTGTCCCTGGCTTCCGCCGCGATCGCCGGCTTCATGATCGGCATGTCGCGCTCCTTCCAGCCGTTCGACGGGCCCCCCTTCCTCCTTACGGCCTTTGGGGTGGTGATCATCGGCGGGCTCGGCTCCCTCGGCGGGTGCTTCTTCGGCGGCATCGCGCTCGGCATCGTGCAGGTGCTGGCCGGCACCTATTTCGGGCCTGCGGCCCAGCAGATCGCCGGGTACCTGTTCATCCTCCTCGTCCTTGCGGTGCGGCCGCAGGGCCTGTTCGCGAGGAGTTGAGATGCCGGCCCGGACGCCGAAGCGATGGCAGGGTGCCGCGGCGGTCGCCCTCGCGCTCGCGGCGCTGGTGGCCGCGCCGGCCGGGCTGGGGGCGCAAAGCTATGCCCTGCACATCGTCATGACGGTCTTCCTCTTCGCGACGCTCGGCCATGGCTGGAACCTGATGGCGGGCTATGCGGGCCTGCTGACCTTCGGGCAGCAGGTCTTCATCGGCCTCGGGGGCTTCGCCCAAGCGCTCGTCTACTACTACGCTCCCGTCTCGATCTGGGTCGCCTGGCCCGTCTCGGGCCTCGTGTCGCTCGCCTTCGCCTGGCTCCTGTGCCTGCCCATGGACGCGCGCGGCGGCAGGCGCCGCACGGCGGTCGGCGTCGGGCTCGCGGTGCTGCTGTGGATCGCCTACGAGGCCGTCATCGCGGCCCACCCCGGGGCCGACGTGTTCGGCAGCGCCTATGTGCGCCGGGTCAGCCTGCTGCTGCTGATCTTCCTCGGCGCGCTTCCCCTGCTGCGGCTCCGCGGCGCCTATTTTGCGGTCGCGACCTGGCTCATCGCCGAATCGGTGTCCACCGTCTTCAACGGATGGAACGTCGCGGGCGCCGGCGGCGGCATGCAGATCAAGTCCGACGTCACGCAGCTGCAGCTCTACTACGTGGCCCTCGCCCTCATGGCCGCGACCACCGCCATCGCCTGGTTCTGGATGCGCTCGACCCAGGGCCTCGCGCTTACGGCGATCCGCGACGACGAGGACGCGGCGCAAAGCTGCGGGATCGACGTCGGGCGGGTCAAGGCGTCGGTCTTCATGGCGAGCGCCACGGTCACGGGGCTGGCGGCCGGGCTCTACTTCATCGACGTGGTGATCATCACCCCGCCCTCGGCGTTCACGATCTCCTGGGCGTCCTACATCGTCTTCGTCGCCGTCTCGGGCGGCATGGGCACGGTCGCCGGCCCCCTCATCGGGGCGGTGCTGTTCGTCGGCATCGAGCGGCTGCTGGGCGCCGCGGCCGGGCAGGGGCTGCTGGTGCTCGGGGTCCTGTCGATCCTGCTTATGCTGCTGCTGCCGCGCGGCGTCATGGGCCTGCTCGCCGATCTTTGGACCCGGCGTCCCAGAAAGGCGGCGGACGAGCCCGTGCCGTTGTCCTTCGGCGAGGACGCCGCAGCGTTCGGCGAGGCGCCTCCCCACCGACCAGCAGAAAGGATCCCGACGTGAAGACGCTCTACGGCAGCTACGCGACCCAGGCCGAACTCGATGCCGCCTACGACGTCGAGAACTCGGTGCCCGACTTCATGGTCTACGCCCACCGCTTCGTGGCCGAGAGCGAGGCCGCCCGCGCCGCCCTGTCGCCGCGCCTCGAGGTGCCCTACGGCCCGACCCTCATGGAGACGATGGAGGTCTACGCGCCCAAGGACGGCGCGGCGAAGGCGCCGATCCTCGTCTTCGTCCACGGCGGCTACTGGAAGTCGCTGAACGCCGGGGTCTTCAGCCTGATCGCCTCCGGGCCCGTCGCGGCGGGCTTCTGCGTCGTCAACGTGACCTACGCCCTCTGTCCCGAGGTCGAGATCGGCGAGATCGTCCGCCAGGTGCGGGCCGCCGTGGCCTGGACGGCCCGCAACGCCCGGGATTTCGGCGGCGACCCGGACCGCATCATCGTGAGCGGCCATTCGGCCGGCGGCCACC
>CAXUMV010000466.1:0-2885 GCA_964252065.1 uncultured Lichenihabitans sp. | reverse complement strand
CTGGGCCATGATGAGGGCCGGCAGGGCGACGTCGTCGTAATACTGCGTGATCGACATCTCGCCGAGGCAGCGCTGCGCCTGGTCGGCGGCCTCCGCGGGATCGTTGGCCAGCATGCGCTGGTAGAAGACCTCGGCGGGGGTGAGCGGGGGGCTGTCGCCGAGCAGGACGTCCAGGAAGGCGAGGTTCTCGACATGGCGGCCGAGCACGACGAGGCAGACCGTCAGCGGCGTCGACAGGAGAAGCCCGACCGGCCCCCACAGCACGGTCCAGAACGTCGCTGCGAGCACGATGGCGATGGGGGACATGCCGGTGTTGTGGCCGTAGGCGAACGGCTCGACCAGCTGGCCGATCAGGAGCTCGACGACGGCGAGCGTCGCGGCGGTCCAGATCAGCATCGTCCAGCCCGGATCGACGGCCGTCGCGAGGACGAGCGGCAGAACGGAGCCGATGACCGGGCCGATATAGGGGATGAAGCGGGCACAGGCGAACAGGATGCCGAGGAGGATCGGGCTCGGAATTCCGACGAACCAGAGCACCAGCGCCACGATGACGCCGGCGCTGGCGTTGAGGGCGCATTGGGTCAGCAGGTAGCGGCTGAGGCGTTTGCCGCCGTCGTTGATGGCCGCGGTGGTGCGTTGCAGGTCGTTCGCCCCGAACAGGCGGATCGCCCGGTTCCGCAGGTCTTCGCGCTGCAGCAGGATGAAGATGACGAAGATCACGACCACGAAGGCCGTCGCCAGCGGATGCAGGAGCGGCGCCGACACCAGCATGACGGCCTGCAGGGGCCGCAGATCCGGCTGCACGACCTGCACCAGGACCGGCGCCTTGCCGCCGCCGGGCAGATCGGCGGACTGGCTGCCGGCCGGCTCCCCGCCGCCGGTCTCCGAGGCGGCTTTCTCGGCCGAGTGGCCAAGTGCGTGGCTGAACTGCGCCACGGCATCCTCGATGCGCCGGATGCCGACCGAATTGGTCAGCCCCCGCACGGTCTCGATCTTGCTCAGGACCGTGCCCTCGTAGCGGGGCAGGTCGGCCGACAGGTCTCGCGCCTGGCTCGCGATCACCGCGGCGAGGCCGGCGACGACGACCAGGGTCAGAAGGACGGTGATCAGCACCGGCAGGATGCGTCCCAGCCCGAGCTTCTGCAGCAGCTTGACGGGCGGCGCCAGCGCGAAGCCGAGCAGGATCGCCAAAGCGATCGGGATGAGGATCTCGCTGCCGAAGTAGAGCGCGCCGATGACGGCGGCCGCCATGACGATCCGCCCGGTATGGTCGGGCTGCCCGGGATCGTCCAGCGTGGCGGCTACACGGGCCATGACGTCATACCTCGTCGACCGCGGACCGGTGCTGTGGCGTCAAAACCACGGAGGGCCGGCCGCAGCCCGGCGGCCTGCAGCCGACCCCCCGCGAGGGTCAATGCGACCTGCGGACGATCAGTGATAGAAGAGGGCGATCAGGATGATGATCGGGATCGGGATGCCGATGAGCCAAAGAAAAATGGAACGCATGACCTTCTCCCTCCGATGATGGGAGACAAACGTTCGCGAGCCATCCTGGTTCCTTGCCGCAGCGTGACCCGGGACGGGGCGGCCCGACCCCTGCCAGGTCAGAAGGGATGGTACTGGAACGCCCAGACCTCCGACAGCACCTGCTCGCCATTCTTGAGGATGCATTTGAGCTCGACCGGGTCGGTCCCCTCGACCACGAGGTCGAACTGCGCCCGCCAATGACCGTTCACGCCGTCGGGCACGGCTTCGGTGTACTGGTAGTCCGTGAAGCGGCCGCGCGAGGTCGACAGCTCCATGCCGGGCTTGACCCCGAAGGGCAGGCTCTCGAGCGGCCCGCCCAGAAACTCGACCATGAACTTGCGCACGCCCTGCGGCCGGGGCTGGCCGGGCTGGCCGCCGCGGCCGAGGCGGGTCGCCACGCAGCGGGCGAGCGCGGTGGGATGAGGCTCGTCGGCCAGCCAGTGCAGCCGGAAGCCGAAGGCATATCGGTTGCCGGCCTTGGCGGCGCCGTCCGGCACCCAGGTCGCCACCACGTTGTCGTGGATCTCGTCGTCGGTCGGGATCTCGATGAGGTGGACGGCGCCCGAACCCCAATCGCCCTTGGGTTCCACCCACAGGCTCGGCCGGCGGTCGTAGTTCACCCCGTCGAGGTAGTGGTCGAAGAGGCGGTCGCGCTGCAGCGTCCCATAGCCTTTCGGGTTATGGTCCGAGAAGGCCGACGCCGTGGTCCGCTCGGGGTTGTTGAGCGGCCGCCAGATGCGCTGGCCCGAGCCCGTCCACAAGGCAAGGCCGTCGCTGTCGTGCACCTCCGGCCGCCAGTCGATGGCCGTCTGCTTCACCGTCTCGGACATCCAGTACATGGTGGTGAGCGGCGCGATGCCGAGCCGCGAGACGTCCTGGCGCAGGTTCAGGGTGTGCTCGACCTCCATGATCACCCCCTTGCCCCGGGTCATCGCGAACCGGTAGGCGCCGGTGACCGAGGGTCCCTCGAGCAGCGCATGGATCACGAGGCTGTCGTTGCTGGCCGGGGTCTCGATGTAGAAGCGGGTGAAGTCGGGGAACTCCTCGGGCTTGTCGGCGGAGGCCGTGTTGATCGCGACACCGCGCGCCGACAGGCCGTACTGGTAGAGGTCGCCGATCGCCCGGAAATAGGCGGCGCCCAGGAAGGCGGCCCAGTCGTTCTTATGCCAGTCGATGGAGCCGCCGCGAGGCTCCTGCACCCGGAAGCCGGCAAAGCCGATCCCCGGCGGCAGCTGCCGCGCCGGGGAGCTGGCCGGCATGGTGAACATGGCCTGGCTGTAGATGATCGGCCGGGCCTGGCCGCCCTCCACCACATACATTTCAACGGATTTGGGGAAGAACTTGCCGATGTGGAAGAA
>CAXUMV010000465.1:0-2887 GCA_964252065.1 uncultured Lichenihabitans sp. | reverse complement strand
CGACCCCGGCGTTGTACTGCGAATGCCAGGTCGTGAAGAGCACCCGGTCGAGGTCGGCGGCGTGGGTCGCAAGATCGGTGAGCTCGGTGACGGTGAGCGCGGGCGGCTTTTCGAGCAGCACGTGCTTGCCGGCGTTCAGGGCCTCGCGGGCGAGCGCGTAGCGCACCTGGGGCGGCGTGCAGATCGCGACCGCGTCGAGGTCGGGCAGCGCCGCATAGGCCTCGGCAGGCGTCCGGAAGCTCGGCACGCCCGCGGCCGACGCCCCACGCGTGCTGACGATCCCGGCGAGCCGGACATCGGCATCCTTGGCGATCACCGGCAGGTGCTGGTCCTGCGCGATCTTGCCGAGCCCGATGATCGCGATGCTATAGGGTGCCACATGCGCCTCCGCCCGTTGCCGTGCAGGGGTTCTATCCACGTGGGCGTCCCCCGCCAAGGGCGGCCGCGGTCCTGGGACGCCCGCGAGCCCCGTCATGAACATCCTGTCCATCCAGTCCCATGTCGCCT
Source organism: uncultured Lichenihabitans sp. (assembly GCA_964252065.1). Taxonomy (GTDB): domain Bacteria; phylum Pseudomonadota; class Alphaproteobacteria; order Rhizobiales; family Beijerinckiaceae; genus Lichenihabitans. Next base: position 2,380 of record CAXUMV010000465.1, on the reverse strand, counting down.
ACGGCCATGTCGGCAACGCCGCCGCGGTGTTTCCCATGCAGCGGCTCGGCCACGAGGTCTGGCCGATCCACACCGTGCAGTTCTCCAACCATCCGGGCTACGGGGCCTGGCGCGGGGCGGTGTTCGAGGCGTCCCTCATCGGCGACTGCGTCCAGGGCATGGCCGAGCGCGGCGTGCTCGCGGGGTGCGACGGCGTGCTGTCGGGCTATATGGGATCGGCCGGGACGGGCGCCGCGATCCTGGCGGCTGCGGCCGCGGTCAAGGCCGCCAACCCCGCCGCGCTCTACTGCTGCGATCCGGTGATCGGCGACGTCGGGCGCGGGGTCTTCGTGCAGCCCGGCCTGGCCGAGTTCATCCGCGACCGCGCCGTGCCGGCCGCCGACATCGTCACGCCCAACCAGTTCGAGCTCGATCTCCTGGCCGGGCATCCCACGCCCTCGCTCGAGGACGCGCGGGCGGCGGTGCGGGCGGTCCACGCGCGCGGACCCTCGACCGTCCTAGTCACCTCCTACCTGGGAGAGGCGACCCCGCCGGACAGCCTCGACCTCCTGGCCTCCGACGGCACGGATCTATGGCGGGTCAGGACGCCCCGGCTCGACGTCGCGGTGAACGGGGCGGGCGACGCCATCGCGGCCCTCTTCTTCGTCCACGCCCTGACGTGCCGCAGCGTGCCCGAGGCGCTCGCCCAGGCGAGCGCCTCGATCTACGGGCTGCTGCGGCGCACCCGCGAGGCGGGATCGCGCGAAATCCTGATCGTCGCCGCGCAGGACGAGTTCGTGACCCCCTCGAGGCGGTTCACGCCCGAGCGGGTGTGAGGCGCAATCCTTCCTCAACGGGTCGGTGGCACCGTTCGTCTCTTGGAAAGGCGACGCTACGACGTGCCAGGTGACCAGCCTTCGCCCCAAAGGCCCCTCCTCGTCAGCTCCCCGATCCGTCGGGCGCTCGTCCTTTGTCTTTACGGATACGTGCTTCTCAGGGCCGCCCTGATGGCGGGCCTCGGGCCACTCCAGAAAAGCCCCATGGTCGATTTCCAACTGTTTCACCTCGTCGGGCAGATGGCGTGGCGCGGGGATTTGCTGGAGGCGTACCGCATCGCCTCGCTGCTCCAGGCGCAGCTCGAAGCGACCGGCGCCACGGCCTTCATGCCATGGACCTACCCGCCGCCCTTCGATCTCGTGGCGGCGCTCCTCGCCTGCGGGCCGCTCGGGATCAGCTACCTGCTGTTCACGGGAGCGACCTTGACTTCGTTCCTTCTCGTGCTGCACCGCATTGCGGGACCGTCCTTCCCGCTCGTCCTCCTGGCCCTCTACCCTGCGCTCCTGATGACGATCGCCTGCGGGCAGAACGGCTTCCTGATCGGTACGCTGATCGGCCTCGCGGCTCTTGCGCTGCGGCGCGACCGGGCGATCGCCGGCGTGCCGCTCGGCCTCATGATCATCAAGCCGCACCTCGCCTGTGCCTTTGCGGTACATGGCGTGGCGACAGGGCGCTGGCGCATGCTGGCGGTTGCGGCCGCGACCGCCGGCCTTGCGGGCGCCATCGCGACCCTGGTGCTCGGCCCGGCGGTATGGGGGGCGGCCCTGGCGGCCACCCGCGAAGCGCGGCTGTTCCTCGCGGAGGGGATGTACCCGCTGCGCCGCATGATCTCGGTCTATGCCGCGCTGCGCAGCTTCGGCTCACCGGCGTGGGTCGCCTCCCTGGGCCAAGCCGTCGTCGGCGTGAGCGCCATGGCTTCGCTGGCGCTGGCGGCCCGCAGGTCCATGCCCGCCGGGCGCCTGCTTGGCCTTGCCTGTCTTGCGACCTTGTTCGTCAGCCCCTACGCCTATGACTACGACCTGCCGATCTACGGGATCGCCCTTGGCTTCCTCATGCCGGACCTCGTGCGCTTGAGCCGCCGCGCGGAGCTGATCGCCTTGCTGGCCCTCAGCGCCGCCGCGTGCACCTGCGGCTGGGTCTCGACCTTCTGGGTGCAGCTCACCAATCCCGCCCTCCTGGATGAGGGGATCATCCCCGGGGTCGATGTGATGGTGCCCTCCTTCGCCGGGCCGATCATGCTCGGCATCGCCGGCCTCATCGTCATCGCGCTGAGGCGGGACCCGGGACGGGTGACCGACGCGGCGACGCCGGGCGCGGATCCGTCGAGCCCGCCACTGGGGAACGCAAGCTCCGCGGTGGTGTTGTAAGCCCAGCCACTTTCCCAAGCGCATGAGGGGCACCACCATGGCGACCAGCAAGATCCAAGAGGGCAGCGACACCGTTCCGGCCGCGCTCGACACCCCCAACGACCTCGGCGACAACGCCACCAAGGCCATCGCGTCCGAGGTCAACAAGCTCGTGGCCGACGCGTTCGCGCTCTACGTGAAGACCAAGAACTTCCATT
>CAXUMV010000464.1:0-2894 GCA_964252065.1 uncultured Lichenihabitans sp. | reverse complement strand
GAATTCGGGTGAACATGTGCCGCGTTTGCCCTTCTCCCCGTCGAGGAGAAGGTCCGCGAAGCGGGGATGAGGGGACGTCCTTGGCGGAGGCAGCCCCCTCATCCGCCCTGTCGGGCACCTTCTCCCCGCAAGCGGGGCGAAGGAGCAAACCGGCCGCAGTTCGGCAGGCTCGACGATGAATTGCTCGCTGACGCTCGAAAAAACGGCTCGGCGGCACGTGAAGCCGCCGCCTCACCACATGTCGAGCGCGACGCGGGCCTCGTCGGACATGCGGCTCTGGTCCCAGGGCGGGTCGAAGACCATGTTGGCTTTCGCCCCCGAAATGCCGGGGACGGACGCGCATGCGTTCTCCACCCAACCCGGCATCTCGCCCGCGACCGGGCAGGCCGGAGCGGTCAGGGTCATGTCGACCGTCACGAAGCGGCTGTCGTCGATGTCGATCTTGTAGATGAGCCCCAGCTCGTAGATGTCGACCGGGATCTCGGGGTCGTAGACGGTCTTGAGGGCGGCCACGAGGCCGTCGGTCAGCCGGTCGATCTCGTCGGGGGCGATGTCGCCGGCAGGCGCGATGGCGGGCTTGTTGGGCTGGACGTCGGCATCGGACATCGGGATCACGCGAACAGAGTTTCGGCCCGCGCCAAGGCGTCGGCCAGGCGATCGACATCGCCCATGGTGTTATACATGGCGAAGGACGCCCGGCATGTCGAGGTGACGCCGAAGCGGCTCAGCAGCGGCATCGCGCAATGGGTGCCGGCCCTGACCGCGATGCCCGAGCGGTCGATGACGGTCGCGACATCGTGGGCATGCGCGTTCTTCATCTCGAACGACACGATGCCGCCCTTGCCGGGCGCGGTGCCGAACAGGCGCAGCGAGTTCATGCGCCCGAGCCGCTCATGCGCATAGGCCGTGAGCGCCGCCTCGTGCGCCCAGATGGCGGGCCGGCCGACCTGCTCCATGTAGCCGAGCGCCGCCCCGAGGCCGATCGCCTGCACGATGGGCGGGGTGCCGGCCTCGAAGCGATGGGGGGGATCGTTGTAGGTGACGCTCTCGGTGGTCACGAGGTCGATCATCTCGCCGCCGCCGTTGAAGGGCGGCATGGCGGCCAGCCGGTCGGCCTTGCCGTAGAGCACGCCGATGCCGGTCGGGCCGTACACCTTGTGGCCGGTGAACACGTAGAAGTCGCAGTCGAGGTCGCGGACGTCGACGTCGAGATGCACCGCGCCCTGCGAGCCGTCGACCAGCACCGGGATGCCGCGCGCATGGGCGATGCGGACGATCTCCTTGATGGGCGTCACGGTGCCCAGCATGTTCGACATGTGGGTGATGGCGACCATCCTGGTGCGCGGCGTCAGCGCGGCCTCGAAGGCCTCGATGTGGAAGGCGCCGTCGTCGTCGACGTCGACCCAGCGCAGCACAGCCCCCTTGCGCTCCCGCCAGAAGTGCCAGGGCACGATGTTGGAGTGGTGCTCCATAATGGAGAGCACGACCTCGTCGCCCTCGACGATGTCGTGGCCCAGCGAGGAGGCGACGAGGTTGATGGACTCGGTCGCCGAGCGCGTGAAGACGATCTCGTCCGTCGAGGCGGCGTTCAGGAAGCCGCGCACGGTCTCTCGCGCGCCCTCGAATGCCTCGGTCGCGGCGTTGGCGAGGTAGTGCAAACCACGATGGACGTTGGAGTATTCGGTCTCGTAGGCCCGCGTGATCCGATCGATCACGGCCCTCGGCTTCTGCACCGAGGCGGCGTTGTCGAGATAGACCAGCGGCTTGCCGTAGGGCTTGACCTCGAGGATCGGGAAGTCGGCCCGGATCCGCTCGACGTCGAAGGGGGCTTCGGTCACAGATGTCGTTTCGCGAGCCATTGCTCGACACTCCCGGTCAGCGCGACACGCATGGGCTCGTCCGCCACGGCCTCGATCGCATCGGCCGCAAAGGCGTTCAGCAGCAGCGATTGGGCTTCCTTCAGCGGAATGCCGCGTGCGCGCAGGTAGAACAATTGGGTCTCGTCGAGGTAGCCGACCGTCGCGCCGTGGCCGCAGACCACGTCGTCGGCGAAGATCTCGAGTTCGGGCTTGTTGAACATGCTGGCGCCATCCGCAAGGAAGATGGCCTTGCTCAGCATCTTGCCGTCGGTCTTCTGGGCGCCGGGCCTCACGATGACCTTGCCCTGGTAGACGCCGGTCGACGCGTCGTCGAGGATCGTCTTGTAGTATTCGCGGCTTTCGCAGTGGCCGGCCGTGTGGATGACGACCAGCGTCGTATCCGCATGGGCCTGCCCTTCGAGCAGGGTCACGCCGTTGAAGCGGGCGGTCGATCCCTCGCCGACGAACTCCAGGAACCCCTGGCGGCGCACGATCGCGCGCGCGGCACAGAGCGTGAAGGAGGTGAAGTGCGCCTTGGCCCCGAGGCGCGCCAGCACGGTTCCGATGTGGAGCGAAGCCGCCGTCAAGCCTTCGACGGCGCAGGTGTGATGCAGCGTGGCACCATCGCCAACGGCGAAGACGAGCGCCTGGTTGTCCTGCACGTCGGCGGCGCCGAGGCAGAGGTGACGCTCGACGATGGTGGCGGTGGCGCCCGGGCCGACCTCGACGTAGGAGCGCGTGAAGAGGGCGGAGGGCGCCTCGGCCGAGGACACCGACACGATCTCGATCGGGATCGTGACGTTGACGCCCCCGACGATCGCGATGCGGACCCCGCCTTGCAGGAACGCGGTGTTAAGCGCCAGCACCGACTCGCCCGCCCCGAGCGCCTCGGTCGAGGCCAGGACGTCGCTCGGGCCAAGATGCAGCCCCGCCTCGTCGAGCACCGGCAGGACCGTGACGCCGAGCGGCAGGTCGTCGAGGCTCGAGAGCTTGTTCACGTAGAGGCCGTCGACCAGGACGATGCGCTTGTCGCCC
>CAXUMV010000463.1:0-2904 GCA_964252065.1 uncultured Lichenihabitans sp. | reverse complement strand
GTTGTATTGCGGAGTCGAGACGACCTTCAGCTTGCCCTTCCGCTCGAGATCGGCGGCATCGTTCGCCTGAAGGTCGATCACGATGTCGGCGTCGCCCTTCTCGACGAGATTGGCCCGGGTCGCCGCCTCGGGCACCGTCTGAGTGATGATCCGCTTGAAGAACGCCGGCTTGTCGGGATAGCCGCGGTTCCAGTCGGCGTTGCGACGCAGGATGATCGTCTCGCCGGGCTTGAAGCTCTCGACCACGTAGGCGCCCGATCCCGCCGTGTTGGTCTTCAGCCAGTTCTGGGCCCAGGGATCTTCCGCGGTCGCGTGCTGCCTGGCGAGCTTCGAGTTGATGATGATCGCATAGACGGTCGCGAGGTTCGGAAGCGCGAGCTTGTCGGGCTTCGGCAGCGTCACCTCGATCGTGTGTGGATCGATGATCTTGAACTGGTCGGTGCTCGTGAGCGACCCTGTGAGAAGCTGTCCCGCCGCCAGCGACTTCGCGGTCACGGCCCGGTCCATCGACCATTTCACGTCTTCGGCCGTTACGGGCGATCCGTCCTGGAACTTGGCGTCGCGGCGGAGGTGGAACGTGATCTTCAGGCCATCGGGGCTCACCTCGTAGCGCTCGGCCAGCTCGCCCCTGATCGTATCGAGATCGAAGACCCATTTCCCGTCGCGCTGCCTGCGGCCGAACCCGACCAGGCGGTCGTAGGTCGACATGCTCAGGCCAAAGGCTTCGCGCGTCGAACCGGGCATCGTCGGATCGAGCGTGTTGACGGCGGCGCCCGTCACATGGCGCAACGTCGCGGCCCGAGACTGCCCGATCCTAATCGCAAATGCGCCTGCCATACTTCGCTCCCAGTACCGAGACTGAAGCAAGGCGAGTGCCATGACGCCGCCGCGAGGAGGCCAGGCGGACCGTGATGCTACATCGCCGGGCTGTTCCGCATGCGCCGGGCGAGGTTCTCGCCGATCATCACGCAGGTGAAGTGGAGGTTGGCGCGGCAGTCCGACGGCATGATCGAGGCGTCGCAGACGCGCAAGCCCGTGACCCCGCGCACCTTGAGGTCGGGATCGACGACGCCGCGCGGATCCTCCCACACCGTCATCTTGCAGGTGCCGGCCGCGTGCTGGATGTCGGAGGCCTCGACCAGCATGAGGGCGTCGAGCTCGTCGTCCGGCAGTGCGACGGCCTCGTCGGGCGTGAGGGCGCTGTCGCCGAACCGGATCGCCTCGCACAGATCCTGGACAGGCCGCTGTCGGCAGATGGCGGCGAGCCGCCCAACCGCATCGCGCATGCGCAGCCTGTCGCCCGGATGATCGAGCATGTTCTCCTCGACGACCGGGTCGATCTCGGGATCGGCGGAGGCGAGGTGCAGCTCGCCGCGCGAGAAGGCATCGTAGAGCGCGGCGCCGATCGCCCCGGTCGGGCCGCCGTCCGGCACGGGCCAGCCGCGGTGGTTGTAGCCGATCAGGATCATGTCCCGCTCGCCGCCCCCCGCGAGCCTGCTCGAATAGGTCACGCAGGAATTGGTATGGCGCACGTCCGGGCCCGAGGCGCGGTACTCGGGCCTGAGATGCAGCGTGGCCCGCAGGATCGGGTGGTCGAGAAGATTGCGGCCGACGCCCTCGTGCGCGTGCACGACCGGGATCGCGAGCCGGGCGAGCTGGTCGGCCGGCCCGATGCCGGAGCGGATGAGGATCGCCGGCGAGTGGATGGCACCGGCCGAGAGCACGATCTCGCGCCCCCGCACCTCCTCCCACGGTCCGGCTCCGAACCGCACCCGCACCCCGACGGTGCGGCCATCCTCGAACAGCACCCGGTCGACGAGTGCCTCGCCCCGGATCTCGAGGTTGGGGCGGCCGCGGGCGGGCTCGAGGTAGCCGTCGTTGGTCGTGACCCGCAGCCCGTTGCGGCCGTTGATCGGGTTGCAGGAGATGCCCTCGCCGGCCGGTGCGTTGAGGTCCGCCTTCTCCGGATAGCCGAGAGCGAGGGCCGCCTCGCGCAAGGCGAGGTCCACCGGTCCCCAGGCGGCGAGCGGCGCCCGGTACACCGGCAGCGGGCCGCCCCGGCGGATGCCGGGCGTCGTGCCGAACTCCTCGTCGTCTTCGATCAGGTCGAAGAGCGGCAGGACGTCCGAGGCGGCCCAGCCCTCGCAGCCCGCCTCCGCCCAGGCGTCGAAGGCAGCCGGAACGCCCCGGATGGCGATCTGGGCGTTGACGGTCGAGGAGCCGCCAAGCGCCTTGCCGCGCCAGTAGAAGCGCGGTTCCTGCGCCTTGGTGCGGCGGGTCACGAGCTTCGGCCATTGCCACCCGGCCTGCCAGGCCGGATCGTTCATGAACGGGATGATGTCGGCCGAACGCAGCGCGTGCGGGGCATCCGCGCTCCGCCAATCCCGTCCGGCTTCGAGCAGAAGCACGCGGCGGTCCGGGTCCTCGGAGAGGCGAGCCGCCAGCGGGGCGCCGGCCGAGCCCGCACCGACCACGATGACGTCGTGCATCTATTGCTTCTCGACGTTCCAGAAGATCGGCAGCGCCGAGGTCGGCAGGTTCGTGACGGTGGCGCGGTAGGCGGCCGGCTGCGCCAGCATCCCGAACGGGATGCCGAGCGCATCGCGATAGACCACGGCCTGGATCTTGTCCGCGACCGCGCGCTGGGCGGCCTGGTCGGGCGCCCGCGCGAACTCGTCGAACAGCGCGACCATGTCCTTCGCGCACATGAAGCCGGCCGTGCCGACGTCGCGGCAGTTGAAGTTGATCACCGTCGAGGTCAGCGGCGATTGCAGGTCGAGGCCGAGCGCGTGCACGCCGAAGATGCTCCAGCCGGTCCGGTTCGTGCGCCGCTGCAGCAGCGTCGCCCAATCGGTCGCCTGGGCGTCGACGTTGAAGCCGGCCCGCTTCAGGCGGTCGGCCAGG
>CAXUMV010000462.1:1721-2926 GCA_964252065.1 uncultured Lichenihabitans sp. | reverse complement strand
AGGGCACCTACAGCGAGCTCTACCCCGAGGTCGGCCAGGACGAGAGCGGGATGGGCAAGCTGTTTCGGCAGTTCTCGTTCCCGGGCGGCATTCCGAGTCACGCGGCGCCGCAAACCCCGGGATCGATCCACGAGGGCGGCGAACTCGGCTACTCGCTGTCACACGCCTATGGGGCCGTGCTCGACAACCCCGGCCTGATCGCGGCCTGCGTGGTGGGCGACGGCGAGGCGGAGACCGGGCCGCTCGCGGCGGCGTGGCATTCCAACAAGTTCGTCAATGCGGCGACCGACGGCGCGGTGCTGCCGATCCTGCACCTCAACGGCTTCAAGATCGCCAATCCGACCGTTCTGGCCCGCATCTCGCGAAGCGAACTCGAAAGCCTCCTGATCGGCTACGGGCATGCCCCGATCTTCGTCGAGGGAGACGACCCGGCGCTCATGCACCAGGCCATGGCGGCGGCCCTCGATATGGCGGTGTCGGCCATCCACGAATTGCAGGACCAGGCCAGGATCGGCCGGGCGCATGGGCGTCCGCGCTGGCCGATGATCGTGCTGCGCAGCCCGAAGGGCTGGACGGGGCCGAAGACCGTGGACGGCCTCAAGACCGAGGGCTCCTGGCGGTCCCATCAGGTGCCGATCAGCGACATGGAGAGGCCCGGCCACCTGCAAGCCCTCGAAGACTGGATGCGCAGCTACCGGCCCGAGGAACTGTTCGACGGGACGGGAACGCTACGCCCGGAGATCGCGGCCCTCGCGCCCCGAGGTGACCGGCGCATGAGCGCCAACCCCCATGCCAACGGCGGTGCCCTCAAGCGCCCCCTGCATCTGCCGGACGTCGCGAGCCATGCGGTTCCGGTGGTGCATCCGGGCGGGACGGACGGCGAGGCCACGGCCGTGATGGGCGGCTTCCTGCGCGACGTCATGCGGCTCAATGCCGACACCCGGAACTTCCGCGTCGTCGGCCCGGACGAGACCGCGTCGAACCGCCTGCAGGCCCTGTTCGAAGCCACGGGCCGCGACTGGGATGCCGCCACGACCACGGACGACGACGAGCACCTCAGCCCCGACGGCCGCGTCATGGAAATCCTCTCCGAGCACACCTGCCAGGGATGGCTCGAAGGTTATCTTCTCACCGGCCGGCACGGCCTGTTCTCCTGTTACGAGGCCTTCATCCACATCGTGGATTCGATGGTCAACCAGCCCGCC
>CAXUMV010000462.1:0-1711 GCA_964252065.1 uncultured Lichenihabitans sp. | reverse complement strand
GAAGACGAGCCGCGAGGTCGAATGGCGCCGGCCGATCGCCTCGCTCAACTACCTGCTGACCAGCCACGTCTGGCGCCAGGACCACAACGGGTCGAGCCACCAGGACCCCGGCTTCATGGACCATGTCGCCAACAAGAAGGCCGACACGGTCCGGATCTACCTGCCGCCGGACGCCAACACCCTGCTCTGGGTCACCGATCACTGCCTGCGCTCCTGGGATCGCATCAATGTGATCGTCGCCGGCAAGCAGCCCGAGCCGCAATGGCTCTCGATGGATGCGGCGACCAAGCATTGCGAGCGCGGTCTCGGCATCTGGGATTTCGCCAGCAGCGACCGCGGCGGGGAGCCGGACGTCGTCATGGCCTGCGCCGGCGACGTGCCGACCCTCGAATGCCTGGCCGCCGTCGACCTCATGCGCCAGCACCTGCCCGCCCTCAAGGTGCGCGTCATCAACGTCGTCGACCTCATGACGCTGCAGCGGAAGGTTCAGCACCCCCACGGCCTGCCGGACGCCGACTTCGACGCGCTCTTCACGACCGACAAGCCGGTGATCTTCGCGTTCCACGGCTACCCGACGCTGATCCACCGGTTGATCTACAACCGCACGAACAGCCGCAACTTCCACGTCCACGGCTTCGACGACGAGGGCACGACCACGACGCCGTTCGACATGGTGGTGCTGAACAAGCTGGACCGCTTCCACCTCGTGATGGACGTCATCGATCGCGTGCCGCACCTCGGGGCGAACGTGGCCTACGCCAAGCAGGCGATCCGCGACAAGCTGGCCGAGCATTGGCGCTACATCGGCGAGCACGGCATCGACATGCCGGAGGTGCTGCATTGGCGCTGGCCGGGAACGCCGGCCGCTTAACCCCAGGGCCAACCCGGTCTTCCGCGCCGATGAGCGGCCTCGCCTTCGGCTCGCGATGACGGAGCGCGGTCGTCACATCCCCGATCCGTCCTGGACGACGCTTTGAGCCCTCGAACCTTCCTGACCTTCAATCCTGGATCCTCGTCGATCAAGCTCGGCCTGTTCGCCCTCGGGCCGGGAGGACCCACGTCCTTTGGCAAGGGCGTGATCGACCTGCGCCACGACCCCCTCGCGCTTCACCTGACCGAAGGCGAGCGAACGGCCGACATCCCGCTGCAGGCGACCGTGACGGACGATCTGCACGATGTCCTCGAGGAGACCTTCGGCTGGATCACGCGGCATTTTGCGGCCGCAGACCTGTCGGCCGTGGGACACCGCGTCGTCCACGGCGGCGACACCTTTGCCGGACCGGCGAAGATCACGGACGAGACGCTCGCCGCCATCGAGGCGCTGGTCCCCCTGGCGCCGCTGCACCAGCCCCAGAGTGTGCGCCTGATCCGCGCGGTCCGCCACCTGCGGCCGGAGCTGCCGCAGGTCGCCTCCTTCGACACCGCGTTCCACCGCAGCCAAAGCGACCTCGTGCGCCGCTTCGCCCTTCCGCGCGCGCTATTCGACGCGGGCGTGAAGCGCTACGGCTTCCACGGCCTCTCCTACAAGTTCATCGCGGCGCAGCTCGGGCGCGTCGCACCGGACATCGCGGCCAAGCGGATCGTCGTCGCCCATCTCGGCAGCGGCGCGAGCCTCTGCGGGCTCGAGGCGGGCGTCAGCCGCGACACCAGCATGAGTTTCTCGACGCTCGACGGTATCCCCATGGCGACGCGCTGCGGTGCGCTCGACCCG
>CAXUMV010000461.1:726-2926 GCA_964252065.1 uncultured Lichenihabitans sp. | reverse complement strand
GTGGCTGCCCGACCAGGGCGTCGCGCCCTATCGCGGGCGGGGGTGAGGCGCCCCGGTCACGCGGCCCGGCGCGGCAGGTGCTCGCCCGCTGCGGCCGGAGCGGGCATCGCAAGGGCATAGGTCCGCGCCCGCAGCGCATCGGCGAGCGATTGCCGGTCGCGCAGCGGCTCCAGCGCCGCGTAGGGGATCGGGGCGCCGACCGCCACCGGCACGCTCGTCCCGATGCGGTTCTTGACCTCGCGGAAGATCAGCGAAATCCGCAGGGTCTGGCTGAGGTGGCTCGCGACCTGGAACAGCCGGCTGTTCTGCCCGTGGAAGCGGATCGGCACCACGGTGGCCCGCGCCGTGTGGATCAGCTGGGCCGCGAAGGATTGCCAGGGCGCATCGATCGCTGGGCGCCGGCCGAGCCGGTCGGGCGCGGTCGACACGCCGCCGGCCGGAAACACCACGACGCAGCCGCCCGCCTTGAGATGGGCCCGGGCGGCCGCCCGCGAGCGCAGGTTGGTCGCCAGGGCCTCCGGGGTGCCGGAAAAGTCGACGGCCAGGACATGGGGCTGGATCTCCGGGGCGCGGAGCAGCACCGCATTGGTCAGCACCACGAAGTCCCGGCGGACCCGCTCGACCAGCCAGGAGATCACGATGCCGTCGAGCACCCCGTAGGGATGGTTGGCGACCACGACAAGCGGCCCTTGCGCGGGCATGCGGGCGAGCTGGCCCGCATCGTAGCGGACATCGAGCGCGAGCCGCCGCACGGCGGACTGGAAGAAGCTCTCGCGCGCCACCGGATGGCGCACGTGCTCGAGATAGATGCGCTTCAGCTTCCGCTGGCCGGTCGCCTTCTCGACGAGCAGGATGAGCCGGCGCTTGAGCGCGGACGAGTGCGGATCGGCATAGCTGAACAGCAGGTCTTCCATCGCGAGCCGTCTTAGGACGTCTTCATGAAGCCGCTGTGACCGTCGTGGCTCACGCCGCCTTGGCAAGGCGGTCGAAGGCCTGCAGGCGCCGCAGCAGCGCCTCCATGGCGTCCAGCGGCACCATGTTGGGCCCGTCGGACATCGCCTCGTCGGGGCGGTCGTGCGTCTCGATGAAGACGCCCGCGACCCCCACGGCCACGGCGGCGCGGGCGAGCACGGGCACGAATTCGCGCTGGCCGCCGGAGGTGGTGCCCTGCCCGCCCGGCTGCTGGACCGAGTGGGTCGCATCGAAGATCACGGGCGCCCCGGTCTCTGCCGCCATGATGGGCAGGGCGCGCATGTCGGAAACCAGCGTGTTGTAGCCGAAGCTCGCGCCGCGCTCGGTGACCAGCACGGCGCCCGGGCCGCTTTCCGTGACCTTCGCGACCACGTTGCGCATGTCCCAGGGGGCCAGGAACTGGCCCTTCTTGACGTTGACCACGCGGCCGGTCGCGGCGGCGGCGACCAGCAGGTCGGTCTGCCGGCAGAGGAAGGCGGGGATCTGCAGCACGTCCACCGCCTCGGCGACGGGGGCGCACTGGCCGGGTTCATGCACGTCGGTCAGCACCGGGACGCCGAACCGCGCCTTGATGGCGGCGAAGACGGGCAGCGCCTCGGGCAGGCCCATGCCGCGCGCGCTGCCGATCGCGGTGCGGTTCGCCTTGTCGAAGGACGCCTTGAACACGAAGCCCATGCCGAGCGAGGCCGTGATGGCGGCCAATCGCTCGGCCATGAACACCGCGTGGTCGGCGCTCTCCATCGCGCAGGGTCCGGCGATCAGCACGAAGGGGAGGTGGTTGGCGAAGCGGACCGCGCGGGGCCCCTGCCCGGCCGTGACGTCAGGCAGAGCGGGCACGGCGAAACCTTCGCGGATGAGGCCCTTCTTCCGCGGCGGGGGAGAAGGTGGCCAACGGCCGGATGAGGGGGTCCGCGAGCTTGCGGATCCCCTCATCCGCCTTGCCCGGCACCTTCTCCCGCGGAGCGGGAGAAGAGACGCGTGCTTGAGAGGGCGCGATCATGCCAGCACCTCGCTGCGGTCCTTCAGCTTGCCGTCGACCAGCGCCCGCCGGTCGGCGAGGCTGCCGCCCGCGATGGCGTCCAGCACCTCGCACAGCTCCCCCGATTCGCTGAACCGGGACACCAGCACGTAGTCGGCACCCGCCGCGTAGAGCGTCTCGACGTCCGTGACGAGGTCGGCCGGCGCCACGATCGTGGCGTTGGGGTTGAGGGCGCGCAACTGGCGCACC
>CAXUMV010000461.1:0-716 GCA_964252065.1 uncultured Lichenihabitans sp. | reverse complement strand
GGATCGCGTCGCGCAGCATCGCCGGTGTGGTGCCCTTGAGCAGGAAGTCGGGCACGGTGCAGACCAGCACCTCGGCCTTGGGGACGCCGGCGGCCTCGAGGGTGTCGCGCTGGGCGATGTCGCCGTAGACGACCCGCACCTTGCGCTCGCGCAGCGCCTTGTAGACCACGGGGTTGAAGTCCACCACGGCGAGGTCGCCGAGCGTCTCGGGCCGATGCGTCTCGAGCTCGGCCACGAGCGAGCTCGCGGTACGGAAGAAGCCGAGCAAGATGATGCGGGCGCCCTCGTGCCCATCGCCCCCCTCCCCCTCGATCCGGCCGTGGTCGAGATCGCGCAGCCCGAGGCGCTTGAGGAGCGGCAGCGCGCCGCGCACGAGCCCGTCGCTGCCGTTCATGGCGAAGGTCGACAGCGCCGCCATGACCACGAAGGCGACCGAAGCCGCGGTGGCGGTTGTGGTGCTGATGTGCTTGGCCACGATGCCGATCTGCAGCAGGACGAGCGAGAACTCGCTGAGCTGGGCGAGGTTGATGGCCGGCAGCAGGCTGGCGCGCAGGCCCTGCCGCAGGGCCATCAGGGTGGGCACCACCGTCAGCAGCCGGCTTGCGATGACAAAGAGGCCGAGCCCCGCCGCATAGAGAAGCGCCTCGGGCGCCGGCACCGGGATGGCGAGCCCGACCCCGACGAAGAACAGGGTGACGAAGAAGTCGCGCAGGCTG
>CAXUMV010000460.1:0-2930 GCA_964252065.1 uncultured Lichenihabitans sp. | reverse complement strand
GCGATGGAGTAGAACTCGCCCTGGCTGCCGTTCCCGCGCAGGATGCAGGAGGGATACTTCCAGGTGATGGCCGAGCCCGTCTCCACCTGCGTCCAGCTCACCTTGGAGCGGTCGCCGCGGCAGTCCGCGCGCTTGGTCACGAAGTTGTAGATGCCGCCGCGGCCCTCGTTGTCGCCGGGATACCAGTTCTGCACGGTGGAGTACTTGATCTCCGCGTCGTCGAGCACCACCAGCTCCACGACGGCGGCGTGCAGCTGGTTCTCGTCGCGCATGGGCGCCGTGCAGCCTTCAAGGTAGCTCACATAGGCGCCCTCGTCGGCGATGATCAGGGTGCGCTCGAACTGCCCCGTGTTGCGCTCGTTGATGCGGAAATAGGTCGACAGCTCCATCGGGCAGCGGACGCCCGGCGGGATGTAGACGAAGGAGCCGTCCGAGAAGACGGCCGAGTTCAGGGTCGCGAAAAAGTTGTCGGTGACCGGCACCACGGAGCCCAGGTACTTCTTCACGAGCTCGGGGTGGCTGTGGACCGCCTCCGAGATCGGGCAGAAGATGACGCCCTGCTTGGCGAGCTCGTCCCGGAAGGTGGTGGCGACCGACACGCTGTCGAACACCGCATCGACCGCGACGCGCGTCTGCTCGACGCCGGCCAGCAGCTCCTGCTCGCGCAGCGGGATGCCGAGCTTCTCGTAGGTGCGCAGCAGCTCCGGATCGACCTCGTCGAGCGACTTCGGCCCCGAGGTCGATTTCGGCGCGGAGTAGTAATAGAGCTCCTGGTACTGGATCGGCGGATGGTCGACGCGCGACCAGTCGGGCTGGCGCATGGTCAGCCAGCGCTTGTAGGCATCGAGCCGCCATTCGGTCAGCCAGGCGGGCTCGTTCTTCTTAGCGGAGATGAAGCGGACGGTATCCTCCGACAGGCCCTTGGGGGCCTTGTCGGATTCGATCTCCGTAACGAAACCGTATTTGTACTCGCTCACGTCCAGCGACTTGACGTGGTCGACGGTTTCCTGAACGGCAGCCATTCATCTCTCCTCAGGGTCGCCGGCCGTTGGGCCGACTGGCGTGGATGCGGCGCTCGCCGCCTCCCACACGATCATCATCATCAAGCGGCGGCTTGGGCGGGCCGCGCCTGCATCCGGCGCGCCATCGTCGCGGCGCAGGCCAGGAAGGCGTCCACATCCGCGTCGGTCGAACTCCAGCCCAGGCTGACGCGAAGGACGCTAGCGCGTAGATGAGCATCGACGCCCATGGCCTCAAGGGCTTGGGATCGCGACACCTTGCCCGAAGCGCAGGCGGAGCCGGTCGAGACCGCAAAGCCGGCCAGATCGAAGGCGATGAGGGCGGTCTCGTTGGCGATGCCCGGCATCGCGAAGGCCACCGTGTTAGGCAGGCGCGGGGCGCCCTGCCCGAAGATCACGAGGTCGGGACAGGCGCGGGCGAGCCCGGCCTCCAGGCGCTCGCGAAGCGCCAGCAGGCCGCCCGGCGCGTCGGCCGCGGCCTCGCGCGCCGCGGCGCCGAACCCGGCGATCCCGGCGACGTTCTCCGTGCCGCTGCGCAGGCCGCGCTCCTGGTCGCCGCCGCGCAGCAGGGGGGCGCCCAGCCGCAGGCCGTCCCGCATCGCGACCACGGCCCCGATGCCCTGCGGCCCGCCGAGCTTGTGGGCGGACAGGATCAGCACGTCGGCGCCAAGCCCGGCCAGGGAAAGACGCCCCGCGGCCTGCACGGCATCGCAGACCACGAGCCCGCCGCCGGCATGGACCAGGCGCGCCGCCTCGGCGAGCGGCTGGACGACGCCCGTCTCGCCGTTGGCGGCCTGCAAGGCCAGCACCGCCCGGCCCGGCCGGGCGAGCAGATCCTGCAGGGCGCCGAGATCGACGAGGCCCTGCCGGTCGACCGGCACGGTCGTCACGGACTTGCCGTCGAAGCGGTGGCCGCGCTGCACGGCCGCGTGCTCGGTGGCCCCGACCAGCAGCCGCGCAGGACCGGCATCATCGTGGGCGAGGCTAAGCGCGGGGTCGAGCGCCAGCGCCGCCGCCTCTGTGGCGCCGGACGTGAAGGTGACGCGGTCCGCCGCGACCCCGCAGAGAGCGCCGACCTGCGCCCGCGCGGTCTCGATGGCGGCACGGGCCGCCCGGCCCTCCGCATGGATCGAGGAGGCGTTGCCGGGCCGCGCCAGGATGGACAGC
The DNA here is from genome assembly GCA_964252065.1 of uncultured Lichenihabitans sp. GTDB lineage: Bacteria > Pseudomonadota > Alphaproteobacteria > Rhizobiales > Beijerinckiaceae > Lichenihabitans. Next base: position 744 of record CAXUMV010000460.1, on the reverse strand, counting down.
ATGGCCTCGCGCGCCGCCGGCCGAAGCGGCGCGGTGGCATTGAAGTCCAGATAGATCCGGCGCTGCGGCTCGGGCATGGCGAAAGACGCTGACCTTGGCTCGAAATGCTTGCGTTCCGCCGGTGCGGCCGTGATAGAACGCGCACGCCGTCCAGAGGACCGCCGTTGCGGCGCAACCCGCGCGAGGAGCCATCCCAACGACCTGTTAGAATAATTCTAACAGCCTTTTCACCTGCCAAGTCAAGCCATCCCCGCCACGCCGCTGTTGCGCTGCGGGAGCGACGCGTCGGCGATCGACGGCCGGCATCGGCCGGTGGCGGGGCGCCCTGGAGCTGCAATGCCTGAAGTCATTTTCACGGGCCCCGCCGGGCGCCTCGAAGGCCGTTTCCATCCCGCCAAGGTGCGCGGCGCCCCGATCGCCATCATCCTGCATCCGCACCCGCAGTTCGGCGGGACGATGAACAACCAGATCGTCTACAACCTCTACTACACATTCGCGGAGCGCGGCTTCTCCGTGCTGCGGTTCAACTTCCGCGGCGTCGGCCGCAGCCAGGGCGGCTTCGACCACGGCGCCGGCGAGCTGTCGGATGCGGCGGCCGCGCTCGACTGGGCGCAGTCGATCAGCCCCGAGGCGCGGGCCTGCTGGATCGCGGGCGTCTCGTTCGGCGCCTGGATCGGCATGCAGCTCCTGATGCGCCGGCCGGAGATCGAGGGCTTCAGCTCGATCGCCCCGCCCGCGACGCTC
>CAXUMV010000459.1:0-2931 GCA_964252065.1 uncultured Lichenihabitans sp. | reverse complement strand
ACGCCGAGGACGAGCCGGAACCCCTGCAGCTGCGCAAGGCCGCCATCGTGCTGGGGGAGCGCCCACCCGAGGTTGCCGGGCTGCAGGCACGGCTGGCCTTCGTCAACGCCGGCCAGAACATCGTGACGAAATGGTTCACGGCCGAATATCTTGCCTGGTTCCAGTATTTCCTGCCAGGCTTGTCGGAGCTCGGAAGCCCCATCCCGCTCGGGGGGACGAGCAACCACCTCCGGGCCGACGCGCTGCGCCGGGTCGGCGGCTGGGATCCCTACAACGTGACCGAAGATGCCGACCTGGGGATGCGGTTGGCCAGGAACGGCTACCGCATCGAGAACCTCGAGAGCGTCACCCTCGAGGAGGCAAACAGCGACTTCATCAACTGGGTGAAACAGCGCAGCCGCTGGCTCAAGGGTTATCTGCTCACCTGGCTGGTCCACATGCGTCATCCAGTGCGGCTCAAGCGCGAGGTCGGCTGGCGCGGTGTCGCCGGCATCAACCTTTTCGTGGGCGGTACGCCGCTGCTCTCGCTGATCAACCCCGTCGTCTGGACGACGACCCTGCTCTGGTTCCTCGCCAAGCCACCGGCCATCGCCGAACTCTTCAGCGGGCCGACTTACTATCTCGCCCTGCTCACCTGGGTGGCGGGCAACTTCGCCATCATCTACATGGGCGTTGTCACACTTCGCCGCACCGGCCGGCCGGAGCTGCTGGCAAGTGCGTTGCTGGTCCCCGCCTACTGGGTCATGATGGCGCTGGCCGCTGTCAAGGGGGCCATCCAGCTCGTCCGCGACCCGTCCTACTGGGAGAAGACCACCCACGGCCTGGGGCAGGCTACGAGCGAGCCCCCCGCCGAGCCGTTCGATCCGGAGCCGGCGCCGGTCATCAGGCTTCCCATCCGTACGGCGCCACCTCACCGCATCGCGGCCAGGAACGGAACTGCCGCCCTGACGCCGCGACCCCGCGAGCCGGCACTGAGCGGCGCCGCGCCGCGCGCCGCCATCCACGCTCTGCGGCAGGTGCCCCGGACGCGGCCGGAGGCCCACCCGCTGCGGGACGCCCACCCGCGGCCCCGGCCGGCGGCCGGCAACGCGCTCGAGCGACTGCGCAGCCAGCGGCCGTGACGGTCCTCGACGCCCCCTCCATCCCGCAGGCCTTCCACGGTGCGTCCGCGGACGCGAGTCATCGCCGTACGGCGAGAAGTCGGCTCTGGAAGCTCGTCCGCCCGCGCGAGGGCAAGATCGTCTTCCTGGCGAGCGCGGTCCCGTTCACCGCCTTCGCCGTGTTGATGAGCATGGTCCGGCACATGGCGTTCTCCGACGCCCTGACCCGGCTCAACAACGCCGAGAGCGTGATCTACTCCTACGACCCGCACCTGGCCGCGATCGGCTTCGTCTACGGTCCGGTGCCCTCGGCGATCGAGGTGCCGTTCCTCCTGCTGGCCAAGATCTGGCCCAACCTGCAGGTCTACAACGTGATCGGCGCGGTGATGACCGCGCTCTTCGCAGCCGGCACGATGGCCACCGTCGTCGCGACGGCTCGCGAGCTCAAGCTGCCGCGCTTCGCAAGGTACGGCCTGGCCGCGGCGCCCGGGCTGCACCCGATCTATCTGGTCTATGCCAGCAACGGCATGGCCGAGGGCATCAACCTGTTCTTCCTCGCCGTCGCGACGCGCTTCGTGCTCCGCTGGCTCGACCGCGATCAGGGCCGCGACATCGACCTGTTCTGGGCCAGCCTCGCCCTCGGCGCGGCCTACCTCACGCGCATCGAGGCGATCGGCTCGGGCCTCGCCGTCATCATCCTGATCAGCATCGTCGGGTTTGCCCGGGCGAGCGGGTCCCTGGTGCGACGCCGCCAGGAGGCGGCCATGTGCGGAGCGCTCGTCGGCCTGCCGTTCCTCTTCATCGTCGGGGTATGGGCGGCGCTGTGCAAGGTCATCGTCGGCCAGTTCATTCCCGCCCTTGCCGGCGGACTCGGCAGCGACGTTCAGGCCACCATCAGCCAGCAGGTCGGAACGACGCTCGGTGCGGGGGCCAACTACGCGTCGCTGGCCACTCGGCTGGAGTACCTCGGTCGTCAGGTCTTCGGCATGTCGCCGCTGCTGGTGCCGGCGCTGATCGCGATGGTCGCGTTTCTCGTGGTCCGGACCGACTGGCGGGGCATGGTCCCGATCGCCACCTTCGGCGGCTCCATGTCCGTCGACGTCGTCCAGCTGATCCAGGGCAACAGCTTCGCGAACCTGCGCTATTTCATGCTGTGCATCCCGCTGACCGTCTACGGCCTGATGCTGTTCGCGACCCTGCCGTCGGACAGGCTGCGTCCCAGGCGCCGGCCCGGGCGCACCCGCAACCGGCTGGGCCGCAGGTACGGCGTACTCGTGCATCTCACCTCATTGATCGCACTGGCGCTCGCGGTCTCGCTGCCGGCGGCCGGCGCCCACCTCGTCAGGACGACCAATCTCGCCGTCCAGGAGAGGCCGTGGCTCTACGCCGGTCTCTATGGCACGACGAAGACCGCTCTGGGTTCCGACGTCAACACCTTCGACGAGAGTCGCGCCGCGGCCGCATACGTCGACCGTGGCCACTACCGGCCCGGGAGTGTCCTGATCGACGCCGGCGCCGCTTCGGCTCTGCTCGCCGGCGCCGTGAAGCGGAACAGGTTCCTGACCAACGCCGACCTGACCTGGCTCGCGGCTGTCGCCGATCCGGCCCGGTTCGGGGTCGACTACATGATGGTCTCCGACGGCACCGGCCTGGCCGGCGATGCCCTCGATCGGGCCTACCCCCGGCTGTTCATCGAGGGTGGGGGGATCGCCGACAAGGTCGCCGACTTCGGCAGCTGGCGGCTCTACAAGTTGCGCAACGGGGCCACGACCGGGCGGAACCCCGACGGTTCCGACCGGGTGCCGGTGGGCGGCTTCAACGGGTGACCGGC
>CAXUMV010000458.1:0-2940 GCA_964252065.1 uncultured Lichenihabitans sp. | reverse complement strand
TGGCCGGATCGAGGTTGCGGAACATTTGGTCGACCAGCGCCTGCGCGATGGCGGGGCCGGGCTCGCCGGCGGCCCGCAGCCGGCGCACGGCGAGGGCCGCGTGCAGGACCAGGAGTTCGAAGCGGCCGTTGAAGGTGTCGGCCACCCCGCCGTCGAGATAGAAAACGGGCGTGCGCACCGCCTCCACGATCGCCGTGTTCAACCGCTCGATCACGTCGCGGTTGGCGGCGAGACGCCGGCTGCCGAAAAATGGGATCATCGCCTTTGGTCCGGCAAACCGCGCACGCCGCGGCGGCCTGCTTGATTTTGCCCCGATCGGGGGTTAGGCAACGCCGCACGGCGATGCAAGCAAAAAGGCGAATGTCGAGGATGAAGCGCGCAACTCCTTCGGCATCGGCGCAGGGCGCGCTCGGACGCCTGGCGCGGTGGACCGCGGTCGCGGCCGTGGCCGCATCGCTCTCCGGGTGCCTGGGCTACGACGGCGAGATCACCCGCGGCTACCTGCTCGACCAGCACGCGCTCGACCAGGTGAAGGTCGGCGCCTCGGCCGAACAGGTGCTGGTGCTGCTCGGCACGCCGTCCACGACATCGACGATCGGCGGGGGCGCCTGGTACTACATCAGCCAGAAGGTCGACCGCGCCATGGCGTTCGCGCCCAACGAGGTGACCGACCAGCGCGTGCTGGCCGTCTACTTCACGCCCCAGAAGAAGGTGGAGCGCATCGCCAATTACGGCCTGCAGGACGGCAAGGTGTTCGACTTCGTGAGCCGGACGACCCCGACCGGCGGCGCCGAGCAGGGCTTCGTCAAGAACCTGTTCCGCAGCTTCCTGCGCTTCTCCTAAGCCCCAGCGCCGTCTCCTGTCATCGCGAGGCGCCTCAGCGCCGTGGCGATCCAAGCCATCGCGGGATGCCCGCGCGGCGTGGATCGCTGCGATCGCAAAGAGGAGGCCTCGCGTCAGTGCGCCAGGATCGCCAGGAGCAGCAGCGCCACGATGTTGGTGATCTTGATCGCCGGGTTCACGGCCGGGCCCGCGGTATCCTTGTAGGGATCGCCGACCGTGTCGCCCGTGACGGACGCCTTGTGCGCGTCCGACCCCTTGAGGTGGCGGACCCCGTCCTTGTCCACGAAGCCGTCCTCGAAGCTCTTCTTGGCATTGTCCCAGGCGCCGCCGCCGGACGTCATGGAGATCGCGACGAAGAGGCCGTTGACGATGACCCCGAGCAGCGAAGCGCCCAGCGCCGCAAAGGCGCTCGCCTTGGAGCCCGACAGGAACAGGACGCCGAAATAGACCACGAACGGCGCCAGCACCGGCAGGAGCGAGGGGACGATCATCTCCTTAATGGCGGCCCGGGTCAGCATGTCGACCGCCCGGCCGTAGTCCGGCCGGTCCGTGCCCTGCATGATGCCGGGCTTCTCGCGGAACTGCCGGCGCACCTCCTCCACCACGGAGCCGGCCGCGCGGCCGACGGCCGTCATCGCGACGCCCCCGAACAGGTAGGGGATCATGCCCCCGAAGATGAGCCCGGCCACGACATAGGGGTTCGACAGGTCGAACGAGACGGCGCCGACGTCCCTGAAATAGGGGAAGGTGTCGCCATGCGCCGTGAAGAAGATGAGGTCGTTCGAGTAGGCGGCGAACAGCACCAGGGCCCCGAGGCCGGCGGAGCCGATCGCGTAGCCCTTGGTGACGGCCTTGGTGGTGTTGCCCACCGCATCCAGCGCGTCCGTCGCGTGCCGCACCTCCTTGGGCAGCCCCGCCATCTCGGCGATGCCGCCCGCATTGTCCGTCACGGGGCCGAAGGCGTCGAGCGCGACGATCATGCCGGCGAGGCCCAGCATGGTGGTCACCGCGATCGCCGTGCCGAAGAGGCCCGCGAGCTGGAAGGTGAAGATGATGCCCCCGACGATCACCAGCGCCGGCAGGGCGGTGGATTCGAGCGAGACCGCGAGACCCTGGATCACGTTGGTGCCGTGGCCCGTCACGGACGCCTGAGCGATCGACACCACGGGGCGCTTGCCCGTCCCGGTGTAGTACTCGGTGACCACGACGATCAGCCCGGTCACTACTAAGCCGACGAGGCCGCAGTAGAACAGGTTGAGGCCGGTGACGAGGCGGCCGGCCACCGTGCCGATCTCGCCCCAGCCGGTCACGACCTGCGTCGCCAGCGCGAGCCCGACGATCGACAGGAGGCCGGTGACGATCAGCCCCTTGTAGAGGGCGCCCATGATCGAGTTGTTGGCGCCGAGCTTCACGAAATAGGTGCCGGCGATGGAGGTCACGATGCAGGTGGCGCAGATGGCGAGCGGGTACAGCATCGTCGCCCTGAGCACGTCCTGCCCCGCGAAGAAGATCGAGGCCAGCACCATGGTGGCGACTACGGTGACCGCATAGGTCTCGAACAGGTCCGCCGCCATGCCGGCGCAGTCGCCCACGTTGTCGCCGACGTTGTCGGCGATCGTCGCCGGGTTGCGCGGATCGTCCTCCGGGATGCCGGCTTCGACCTTGCCCACGAGGTCGGCGCCCACGTCCGCGCCCTTGGTGAAGATGCCCCCGCCGAGGCGGGCGAAGATCGAGATCAGCGACGCCCCGAAGCCGAGCGCCACGAGCGAGTCGATCACCTCGCGGCTGTCGAGGGGCTGGCCCATGGGACCGGTCAGCACCGCGAAGGTGCCCGCGACGCCGAGCAACGCGAGGCCGGCGACCAGCATGCCGGTCACCGCACCCGACTTGAACGCGACGCTGAGCCCGCCGGCAAGCGACTGGGTGGCGGCCTGCGCGGTCCGCAGGTTCGCCCGCACCGACACGTTCATGCCGATGAAGCCGGCCGCGCCCGACAGCGCCGCGCCCACGAGAAAGCCGACCGCCACGGGCCAGGAGAGCAGCAGGCCGAGCCCGACGAAGATCACGGCCCCGACGATAGCAATGGTGGTGTACTGC
>CAXUMV010000457.1:0-2952 GCA_964252065.1 uncultured Lichenihabitans sp. | reverse complement strand
GAGGAGGCCATGCTGAACGGGGAGGCCGGCGGCGCCGCCGCAATGGCCATGCAGGTGCTGGTGCCCTACGCCGAGGCCCTCGGCGCTCCCGCGCTGCTGCCGATCAAGGGCGCGCATATCGACGGGTGCCTCTATCACGGGGAGGCGGGGCTCGACTTCGTCGAGGCGCTGCTGCGGCGCGGCGGCCGGGTCCGCGTGCCGACGACGCTGAACGTCGGCTCCATCGACCTCATCCACCCGGAGCTGATGCAGATGACCGGGGAGCAGCAGGCGAAACCGCTGCGGCTCATGAAGGCCCACGAGGCCCTCGGCTGCATGCCCTCCTTCACCTGCGCGCCCTACCAGACGCTCTTCCGGCCGTCCTTCGGCGACCAGGTGGCGTGGGGCGAGTCCAACGCGATCGTCTTCGCTAACTCGGTGATCGGCGCGCGGACCAACCGGTACGGGGATTTTCTCGATCTCTGCTGCGCGCTGACGGGGCGGGCGCCGGCCTGGGGGCTCCACCTCGACGAGAACCGCCGCGGGCAGATCCTGTTCAGGCTGGTCGGCTTTCCGGACGCGCTCGAGGCGACGGACGCGCTGTTCGTCGCCATCGGCGTGCTGGTCGGCCGCCGGACCGGGGAGTCGGTGCCCGTCATCGAGGGCCTGCCGCCGCCCCGGGACGAGGACCAGCTCAAGGCGCTCGGCGCCGCGGCCGCGTCCGCCGGCGCCGTGGGGCTGTTCCACGCCGTCGGCATCACGCCCGAGGCGCCGACCCGCGACATCGCCTTCGGGGGAGTGGAGCCGCACGCGACCGTCGAGCTCGGGCCCGCGGACGTCCGCGACGCCCTGGCGCGGCTGTCGAGCGTGCCGGACGGCTCGCCCATCGGCGCGGTATGCCTGGGCACGCCGCATTTCTCGCGGGCCGAGTGGGGCCGGCTCGCCGGGCTGCTGCGGCAGGCCCGGCCTGGCCGGGGCGTGCCGGTCTACGTCAACACCGGCCGCGCGACCCTCGAGGCCGTCCGCGCCGAGGGCCTGATCGAGGGGCTCGAGGCCTACGGCCTGATCCCGGTGGTCGACACCTGCACCTACGTCACGGCGATCCTGCGCCGGTTCGACACCGCCGCGATGACGAACTCCGGCAAATGGGCGCTCTACGCGCCCGGCAATCTCGGCTGCGAGGTGGCGTTTGGCGACATCGGGGATTGCGTCGCCTCGGCCGCGGCCGGCCATGTCGTGCGGCTCTGAGATGCGGCGGATGGGACGCGCCTATGCGGCCGGCTTCGCCCAGGGGCCGGCCCTGGTGCTGCGCGAGCCGCTGAGCTTCTGGGGGGGCCTTGCGGCGCAGACCGGCGACATCATCGACCGGTCCCACCCCGACCTCGGCCGCAACGTGACGGGGCGGGTGCTCGTCATGCCGGGCGGCCGGGGGTCGTCGTCCTCCTCCTCCGTGCTGGCGGAGGCGATCCGCCTCGGGACCGCCCCGCTCGCGATCGTGCTCGCCCGGCCCGATCCCATCATGGTGGTCGGCTGCCTCGTGCCGCAGCTGCTCTACGGCCTGTCGCTGCCCGTCATCGTGTGCTCGATCGAGGGCATCGCGGACGGGGACAGCATTCGCGTCGTATGCGCGGTCGGCCAGGAGGCCTCGATCGACTGGGAGAGCCTCGCCTCGGGCGACCGCCTCACGGCAGGCTGATGCCCCGCGCGAAGGGATCGCGGTCGTCGATGAGGATCGCGTTCCGGCCCGTCATGCGGGCCCAGCCCCCGATCGAGGTCACGATGGCGGGATAATCCCCGACGGTCGTCTCGGACAGGCACCGGCCGGTGAAGGCCGCCCCGAGGATCGACTCGTGCACGAAGGGGCCGTCCATGGGCAGCCGTCCCTGGGCGTGACGCTGCGCCATGCGGGCGGACGTCCCCGTGCCGCAGGGACCGCGGGCGATGCCGTGGTCGCCGAAGATCACGGCATTGCGCGCGGTCGCCCCGGCCATCCGCGGCGCCCCGGTCCACAGGACATGGGTGAGGCCCTCGATGCGCGGGTCGTCCGGGTGCCGGAACGCATGAGCGGCGTTGAGGCGCGACCGGATGGCGACGCCCCAGGTGATCAGGGCGGCGACGGGGTACGCCGCCATGTCGCTGTAATGCTCCTGCGGCTCGACGATCGCGTAGTAGTTGCCCCCGTAGGCGACATCGACCGTGAGGGCCCCGAGCCCCGGGCAATAGACCGCGAGACCCGAGGCGTGCAGGTAGGCGGGGACGTTGGTGATGCGGACCTCGTCGACGTCGTCCCCCGTTTGGTCGTAATGCGCGACCACCAGCCCCGCGGGCGTGTCGATGCGGACGGTGCCCGGCGTCCGGGGCCGAATGAAGCCCTGCTCGATGCCCATCGTGACGGTGCCGATCGTGCCGTGCCCGCACATCGGGAGGCAGCCCGAGGTTTCGATGTAGAGCAGGCCGACGTCGCAATCGGGGCGCGTCGGCGGGTAGAGGATCGAGCCCGACATGCCGCTGTGGCCGCGCGGCTCGAACATCAGCCCCGTGCGGATCCAGTCGTACTCGGCCAAAAAGTGGGCGCGACGCTCCATCATGGACGCGCCCTCAAGCGGTGGGGCGCCCTCCACGACCATGCGGACGGGATCGCCGCAGGTGTGCCCGTCGATGCAATGGAAGAGGCTCTTCACCGGACACCGCCGCACTTCGAGAGCCGAAGACCGGATCGTCGCATGGTGCGCCTCAACCCGCGAGATCGGTCGAGAAGGCCGGGGCGTCCGTGGCACGCCGCTCTGCGAGGGTGCGGTCGAGCCAGCCGGCATCCATCTGCGGGACCGAGGCCAGCAGGTGCCGCGTGTAGGGGTGGCGCGGCCGGGCGAACAGCGATGGCTTGTCGGCGCGCTCGACCACGTGGCCGCGCAGCATGACGACGACCTCGTCGGCAATGGCCGACACCGTGGCGAGATCGTGCGTGATGAAAAA
>CAXUMV010000456.1:0-2966 GCA_964252065.1 uncultured Lichenihabitans sp. | reverse complement strand
ACGCGGCAGTTCCTGATGGAGTCCTACGTGCGGGTCTGCGACGCGGTCCGGGCCGCCGCCCGCTCGAAGCCGCGCGCCGGGCGGACCCGCCGGCCGCTCGTCGAGGCCAAGCTCACCGCCGACGTCATCATGCCGGCCCCGACCGGCAACCGCCGGATCGCCGAGACCGACCGCATCGTGTGCATCGGCGCTTCCACGGGAGGCACCGAGTCCGTCCGCGAGGTGCTCGAGCGGCTGCCGGTGGACTGCCCGGGCATCGTGATCGTCCAGCACATGCCCGAGCACTTCACCGCCGCCTTCGCGCGCCGCCTCAACGCCATCTGCGCCATCGAGGTGAAGGAGGCCGCGGACGGCGACACGGTCCACCCCGGCCGCGCGCTCATCGCGCCGGGCAACCGCCACCTGCTGCTGCAGCGCACCGGGACGCACTACACCGTGGCAGTCAAGGACGGCCCCCTGGTGTCGCGCCACCGCCCCTCGGTCGACGTGCTGTTCCGCTCGGCGGCCCAGTGCGCGGGCGCCAACGCCAGCGGCATCATCATGACCGGGATGGGCGACGACGGCGCGGCCGGGCTTCTCGAAATGCGCAAGGCCGGCGCCATGACGGTGGCGCAGGATGAGGACAGCTGCGTCGTGTTCGGGATGCCCAAGGAGGCGATCGAGCGCGGCGGGGCGATCCGCATCGTTCCGCTCGGGCAGATCCACATGGACATCATGCGCGCCGCCTCGCCCCAGCTTCTCGCGAGCCATCCGTGACGCGCATGGCCGGACCGCTCGAGGCCATCGTCGCCCCGCTCGACCGGAGCGCGGCATCGATCGAAAGCGCCTTCCTGCAGGCGGGCGACCGCCTCAGCGGCGGCCTCGCCATGTTCGATGAGCTCGGGGGCAGCCTGTCGGCGCTCACGGGCGAGCTCGACGCCGTGGGGGTGACCGAGGCCGCGACCGCCCTCGAGGCCCTATCCCACGCGCTGGTCCGGATCAGCCGGACGCTGCCCGAGGACGCCGCGACCCTGCAGGCGCTGGTCATGGGCAACGAGACGATCGCCAAGCACCTCGAGGCGCTGCTCGAGCGCATGCGGATGATGACGATCATCGCCCGCTCCTTCCGGATCGAGGCCTCCCAGTTCAGCGACGCCTCCTCGCTCGAGAGCTTCACGCAGGACATCGCCAAGCTCATCAAGACCGCGCAGGACGAGATCAGCGGCTGCGCGGGCGATCACGCCAAGATGACCGGCTACCTGCGCGACGTCGCCAAGGCCCAGGTCGCCCTCGACCGCGACTACCGCGAGAAGCTGCTCGTCCTCGCCCGCGACCTCTCGGAGACCTTCTCGGTCCTGCAGGACCGCCGGCGCGGCGGATCGGTGCTGATGCGGGACGTCTCGGACCGCTCGGCCCGCATCAGCCAGGCGGCCGGCATGGCCATGGTGTCCCTCCAGGCGGGCGACAGCACGCGCCAGCGCCTCGAGCATATCGCCGAAGCGGTCAGGATCGCGGCCTGCCTGCGGGGCGAGGGGCCCGGGCCGGCGCATGACGTGCCCGAAGAGGCGCGGCCCGGCACCAGCGGCGCGCTCTGCCGCCTGCAGGCCGCCCAGCTCACCGACACCGTGGAGGGCTTTGCGGACGACGTCCGCCAGATCGACCAGGCGCTCGAGGCCCTGATCCGGGACGCCCACGAGCTCGCCGACGAGGGGCAGGCGACCTACGGCAGCGGCTCCATGGGATCGGACAGTTTCCTGACCGACTTCCGGGCCGGGCTGTCCCGGGCCACCGGCTTGCTGCGGACCTGCGAAGCCGCGCGCCACCATGTCGAAAGCGCGACCGCCGATCTCCGCGCCATGCTGGCGGGCCTCAACGCCACCATCACCAAGCTGAACATGACGGGCCGCGAGCTGTTCCTGGTCGGGGTCAACGCTGGCCTCAAGGCCAACCGCCTCGGCTCGGAAAGCCGCAGCCTGCTCGTCATCGCCGACGAGCTGAAGCGGCTCGCGCAGGACATCGCCAAGGACGCCGCGGCGCTGATCGAGGTCTTCAACGAGGTTCAGCCCACGGCGAGCCGCCTCGACCGCGCCGAGGAGCCCGGCCGCGAGGCCCGGGGCCTCGACTCCGACGAGCAGATCGTCGCGATCCTGGCGGCGCTCGACGTCGGCGACCGCAAGATCGCCGCCTTCCTGGCCGAACTGACCGGCAAGCTCGCGGTGTTCGACACCGACCTCACGCGCGCACGCAGCGACTTTACGGAAGCCGCCGCGATGAACGACGACCTTTTGGGGGCGGCCGACCAGCTTCTCGCGATCGCCGACGACCTGCCGCCCGGCCTCGACCTCGACGAGGCGTTCGGCTTTGTGGACGCGCTGATGACGCCGAAATACACGATGGCGGGCGAGCGCGACGTGCATGCCCGCATCTGCGGCGAGGCGCCCGAGGGCGGCGAGGCCGAGGGCGAAGACGAGGAGTGGGCGTTCGGCGTGGCCGCGGTGGCCTGATCCCGCGCCGACCCCGTGTCTGGCCCCGGCGATGTGAGACGACGGTGGCGTGATCAGTCGCGGGGGGCCTTGTCGCGCTCGGCTTCCGCGATGTCGTCGAGCGGGGTCGGCCGGGCGGACTCGGCCGAGAAGGACCCGAAATCCGGGGTGTCCAGGACGTCGCCCTGGCCCTCTTCCGTCGCGATGTCCTCCGGGGACACGCGGCCCACGTCGGCGGCCGCCGGCGTCCGGCGGCTTTCGACCGGCGCGCCGTCCGGCTCGCCCGGCCGGATGCTCTTGCTGCTCATGGCCTTGGCTCCGATGCGCTCCACGGGGTTGCCCGAGTCAATGCCGGTCCGGCAAGCCGGGTTCCAGGGATGCGGGCTGCCCTACACCAAGCAATACGCTCCCGCACGGCGTCCAACCTGCACTGCGTCGAACCTCTCCCGGTCCGTCATCGCGAGGCGCGAAGCGCCGTGGCGATCCATGCCTGGGCGGGGCTGC
>CAXUMV010000455.1:0-2977 GCA_964252065.1 uncultured Lichenihabitans sp. | reverse complement strand
CGATCTCGCGGCCCGCGACCACCAGCCCGCGTTCCGCGCCGTCCGCCGCGACCGCGATGGGGTCCTTGATCCAGAGCCGGAGGGGGGCGCTATCCTGCGGCATCGGCACGCTCCTCGCGGCCGGACGCCGGGGCGGCTTCCGGCCTCCGGCCTGGCATGGACTTGCCTACCACTCGCCCGTGTTGGCCATCGAGGACCAGGGCTCGGCCGGCGGCAGGGGCGCGCCTTTCTGCAGCAGCTCGAGCGAGATGTTGTCCGGCGTGCGCACGAACGCCATGTTGCCGTCGCGCGGCGGCCGGTTGATCACCACGCCGGCCTTCATGAGCTTGTCGCAGGTGGCATAGATGTCGTCCACCTCGTAGGCGAGATGGCCGAAGTTGCGGCCTCCGCCATACGTCTCGGGATCCCAGTTGAAGGTGAGTTCCACGAGCGGCGCCGCGTGCTCGCGGCCGGCCGCCACGTCCTCGGACGCGGCCAGGAACGCCAGCGTGTAGCGGCCCTTCTCGTTGTCGATCCGGCGGACCTCGGTCATGCCCAGCATGTCGGTGAAAAACGCCGAGGTTTTGTCGAGATCCGTCACGCGGATCATCGTGTGCAAGTAGCGCATTGGCAGCCCTCCCTGAGCCAGAGCTTGATTATGGCGTGCCGCGGCGGCCGAGCAAGGCGCCCTGAGCGCCGCTTTCCCCATGCGGGGACGCCTGCCAGCCGGACAAGTCGATCCCAAGGTGAATACTGGATGAACGACGGATGAACATGAACGAACGCCAGCCTCTTACTTGCGACGACTTGACCCGTAAAATACCGGGTAGCATCGGAACCGCCCTCGCGGATCGATCGTTGGATTGAAAACAACCAAAGGTCGACCACCATGCAGATCACGAGCACATTGAAGAAGACCCTCACGGCAGCCGCGGCGGTCGCAACCCTCGCCACGGTCCCGGTGGTGACCGCCCAGCCGGCCGCAGCCTTCGGCCACCGCGGGTTCGGCGGGCCGGTCTTCCGCCACGGCGGGTTCGGCTACGGCGGCGGCTACCGGGGCGGCTACTATCGCGGCGGCCGGGGATACGGGCTGGGCTACGGGCTCGCCGGCTTCGGTCTTGGCCTCGGCGTCGGCTCCCTTTACGGCGGCTACGGCGGTTATGGCTACCCCTACGGCGGCTATGGCTACGGCAACGGCTACTACGGCGCGGGCTACGGCGGCTATGGCGGGTGCCTGCGGCGGGTCTACGGCTACTACGGCCCGCATCTCGTGCGGGTCTGCTGAACCGGCGCAGACGGTTGACGGAGAGCCGGCCCTCGTGGCCGGCTTTTTCGTGTCAGGTCGAGGAAGCGGAGCGTGGCTTCGCCCTGGTGCACGGCCTCGACCTCGGCCGTGAAGCCGCCCGTCGGCCCGTGCAGGATCAGCGGCGCCAAGATCCCGCAGGCCGCCCGGCTTCCCACGACGCCGCCGAACAGGATGCGGACCGCGTCACCCCCCTCGCGCGGCAGGATCGGCCGGATGCGCACCGCCCCCAGGCGCCCCTCCGCCGCGGCCAGCAGCGCCGGCAGCGCCTCCGGGCGGTGGATCAGCACCAGCCGGGCGTGGGGCCGGGCCCGGCGCAGGCTGGCGCGAAGCCAGTCGCCATGACCGCCCGCCGCAAGGCCATGGGCCCGCGCGCGCAGGGGATCGGGCGAGGACCGGACCGCGCCGGGCGCATGGAACGGCGGGTTGGAGACGACGAGCGACGCTCCGTCCCGGCCCTGGTCCGGCGGCGCCCAGAGGTCACCGGCCTCGACCTGTACGCGGCCCTCGAGGGCGTTCAGGCGGACGTTGCCCGTGGCGCAGGCCGCCAGCTCCGGCTCGCGTTCCAGCAGGCGCACCTGCGCGCCGGGCTCGCGCAGCGCGAGGATCAGCCCGACGGTGCCGACCCCGCTGCCGACGTCGAGCACCACATCCTCCGGCACGACCCCCGCGGCGGCGGCCAGCAGCACCGCATCGGTCCCGGCCCGGTGCCCCCTCGGCGGCTGGCGCAGCAGCAGTAGGCCGCCGAGCAGCCGGTCGATGTCGTCCTCAGTCGCCGAGTTCATCGCGCAGCCCTGCCTCTTCGAGGAGGCGCCGGGCGCGGGCGCGGTCGTCCGCCGGCACCAGGACACGACGCCGCATGAACCCCGTGGAGCCTTCGATCACGCTCATGTGCTGGTCGGCCACGACGTAGCCGATCCCCCGCTCGGAGAGGATCGCCTCCACGAGCGAGATAAGGACGAGGTCGTTGGTCCGCAGAAGCTCGATCATGGCCCGGCGTTGCGCGAGGGGTCCGCTTCGGTTGCGGCACAGGGGCCGCCCCTTTATGGTCCGGCGCGCATCGTCGCGACAAGGAAGCGTGCCTTGGGTCTGGTGATACCTCTCGAGGAGGCGGCGGACAACGCCAGCCTCAAGCCTTTGCTGACCCTTGTCGCGCCCGACATGGAGCGCGTGAACCAGACGATCCTGGCGCGAACCGGCTCCAGCGTGACCATGATCCCCGAGGTGGCCAATCACCTGATCGAAAGCGGCGGCAAGCGCTTGCGCCCCATGATGACGCTGGCGACTGCGGGCCTGTGCGACTACACCGGCCAGGGCCACGTCAAGCTCGCGGCGGCTGTCGAGTTCATGCACACCGCGACGCTCCTGCACGACGACGTGGTCGACCAGAGCGACATGCGGCGCGGCAAGCTCGCGGCCCGCATGCTGTGGGGGAACGAGGCCAGCGTGCTGGTCGGCGATTTCCTGCTCGGCCAGGCGTTCCGCATGATGGTCGAGGTCGGCAGCCTGCGCGCGCTGGACATCCTGTCGTCGGCGGCCGCTACGATCGCCGAGGGCGAGGTGATGCAATTGGCCGCCGCCAAGAACACCGCGACCACCGAGGACGAATATCTCGCCGTGATTCGCGGCAAGACGGCCGAGCTGTTCGCCGCCGCCTGCGAGGTCGGCCCGGTGATCGCCAACCGGCCCAAAGCC